>JBAXTC010000009.1:0-29135 GCA_037130375.1 Verrucomicrobiota bacterium
CTCTCATTGATCCAGAGATGTTTGCAGCGGAAGCCAGCCGGGCGGGAGTGAAGACTTTGGTTTACCTGCCCAAGCCATACGCGGCTGCCGCCTTTGGAACTGCCTCCAAGCCAAGCCAAGTCGGTCAAGTTACTCGGCCCATTCCGCCGGCACGCCGACAGGTTTGCTGAGATGCGCAGGCAGGAGTGCGATGAGATAAAAGCGGATTGCTTTGTCCATGCTGAACCACGGGCCTGTCATTGCGAGCACGGTGATCGTTGCGCGAGCGACAAGTGCGACATCGGCTGCAGGCAGGTTTGCTCGGCGATGCGATGCAACAACGAGTCCAGGAACGACCGCCACGGCAAACCCGATTGACGGCAGGTGGATGCGGGCGGGCTCGAACTTCCAAAGCACCAAGGCCATCGCGAGTCCGAGGAGCACAATGCCCGCAGCCATCCACGGCAGCCGGTGACGCCCGCACCTGCAGCCTCCTTGCGCCCACTGGTTGGCTGGGAGTAAGAAACCGTCAAGACCGAAGAACGCCAGGGATAATGGTCCCGGGCGCGCGATCAGGGACTGAGTCGCTGGTAATAGAAGGTGCTGGCAGCCAAAGGCGGCAGCAGAACGGTGATACCATCGCGCATCAGTTGCGAGCCGCTGCCGGTTGATAGAACACCAGTCTCGACGTTCCTGATCTGGTATTGGGCGGCCGGGTCCAGCCCGGAAAGCACCAACCCCAGGCTTTCGGTCAGGTTGGCCGAGCGCCGGAATGCCTGCACCAGGCCCCGCTGCAGGTCCGGGCGGTCAAACTGCCAGGCAATCCAGGCAGTAGCATTTGTGCTATAGCCCGTCAGCGGGTAGAAGTCGCCTGCAAACAGCGGCTGGAGTGGCAAATAGCTGGCCACTTCCTGGATCAGAGGCGGCCAAAAGCCGCTGTTGGCAGTGTAAAAATCAAAGGCATAAGTGACGCAACTGCCCATGCCGCTGCGAAAGTCGTAATTCGCTGTGCTGACGCCGCCCTGACCATGCAAGGGCAACCAGAGGGAGAGGGCGTATTCCATGCTTTGGGCGCCGACAGGATCCCAGAGGTAGTCGCTGCGTAGCAGCGGGACGGTGCGGCGCATCATCTCGAAATCAAAACGCCGCCCGCCGCTGGCGCAGTTATCCATGAGCAGACCGGGAGAATTGGCCTGCAAGGTGTCGAAATAGTCATAAAGGCCCATCACATAGCGAATCTCGTTCATTCCTTTCCGGTCAGAGGCTTCGCCGGTGCGCCAGTACCACAGGGGGTGCAAATTGCAGTCGTGCCGGTAAATGTCGATGAGCCAGTTGCTGATCGAGGCTGAGAAATTGGTCTTCGCCCAATTGAGCGCCTGCGGGTTGCCGAAATTCAGCAGCCGCCAGCCGTCGTTTTGCTGGTACGCCACGTCGGCCGGCATCCTGGAAGGCACTAAAAGCCACTCCGGATGGTTGTTGCGCAGCCACGTGTTGGGCATGACGCGCTCCGGTTCGAACCAGAGGAGGAAACGGAGTCCAGCCTGGTGCGCTCGCTGGCCAACGGGCCGCAGCCCATTGGGGAACCGCGTCGGGTCAGGCGTCCAGGTCCCCATGCCGGTCGGCCACGCGCCGTCCCCGGACCAGCCGGCGTCGATCCAGTACGTATTGACCGGGAGATCGCTGGCGGCAATATTGTTGATCGCCTGAACCTGGTTGGTTTCATTGACGTTGTTAAACCCGAGCGTGGCGCCGGAAGCGGCGACCGGCATAACCGGCGGCAGGCCATTTGGCCTGGGGGAATAGTGGGCCAACATCAACCGGCGGAACGCGTTTTGTCCCATCATCCATGAACCACGATAACTGAGGGTCAGAACCGCTGGTGTGCGGATGCGCTCGCCCGGTTGCAGGCTGAGATTGAAATCCTCCATCCCGACGCGGAGGGTGAGGTTGGTGCCGGCATCGCGAATGAACGAAACCTTCCATTGCCCGGTCCAGCCCACGGCAACGATCAATCCGGTCCCGTCCGGCGTTTCGATATTGAAGTAAGGCAGCACGCCGGCGGATGAACGCCCGCCGTAGGGGGCGAAGTCCATTTGGATGCCCGGGCCCAAGATGGCGGTATGTGGTTGAAAGTCGGTTGCCACGGCCGTGCTGCCATCGGCGTAATGGAGGATGAACTCGCCGGTGGCCGGACGAGAAAGCGTGAGCTGTCCCGGCCACGCATTCGAGATGAGCGGCGTGTTAACATTGTCCGAGAACGGTGCAGGCAGCGACGGACCTGTGAGTTGAAACCCATTGATAACCGATAACATCGTGCCGCCACCGACATCGACTTCGCCGGTCACAAGAATCGAGATTTGTCCGCTGCCGTCCGCCTGGGTCGTGAAGTGAAGAAAATCGCGCCCCTCGGAGAAGGGTGTGCCGGGTCCAGCCGTCGCGGTTTTGGCCGGACTGCCGTTTACGGTGATTACTGCGCCCGCGCCACCACCGTCGTTGTCCGCAAAGAGGTACAGCTCGTAAGTCGCCCCGGCCACCAACCCGCCCAGGGTGATGGTGCCTGGTCCCGCGGTGCTGGTCTGGACGATGTAATCATCGAACAACGCCTGAGAGCCGTAGTTGTCAGTGTTGTAGAAATCGGCCCCGGCGAAGTTGCTGATTTGAACCGTGACCGGACTGAGGGTGCCATCGCCGGCCACCAAACCGCTGACGGGCGCAGGCGTGTTTTGGGAACCGCTGGGCAAAAGGATGCCGTTCCAGTTGCTGCCGCCGGAAATGCGTGCCCCGCCGGGTCCACCGCCGGCAAAAGTCGCCGGCATCGGATCGCTGCCGGGAGAGTATCCGTTGAAATCCACCGAGATACTCGCCCCCTGATTAATGCTATGCTGCACCAGGTCGAGGTGGATGTAGGCCGGTTGCAGATTCGGAGTGATGCGAATCGCATCGAAGCCGCTGCTGGCGCTGGAAAACACATAGATGTTGCTTGTATTAACTGCACTCACCGGGGCATTAGTTGAGGCCAGGACGATGCCGTTGCGGATTAAATCGAAGGTGGCATTGGTCGCGCCGCCTTCAACGAACATGGCAAAGGCGGCGTTGGTCACTGGCTGGGTAAAATGGATGGGAAAGGAAGGCTGCGTAAACCCGGAACCGAACGGCTGCCAGTTCAAGAGTTGGCCACCTGAGACGTTCCCGCTGTTGCCGGACGTCCAATAGGCCGGCGCAGCGCTATCAAAGAAGATGCCCCGGTCGGCGTACTCTGAAACGATTTGCCTGGCCGGGTAGCCGGAGCTTGGCAGGCGGTAGGTATGCTCGGAAAAGGTGACTGTATTGGCGGCGCCAGCCAGGCCGGTATGGTTGATGGAGAAATTAAAGGCAATGCCCGGGGTAACCGGAGCGTTGTTCTGGAACCATAAGAGCCATTCCCGGGCGGGGAAATCGGAGTAATCGAGAGACTGAATTTGAATCGTCAGCGGGCCGCCAGGCTGGGTGTAAGTGCGCAGCCGTTGTGTCCGGTTCGAGTCTAACGCCGTGACGATTTCAGCCGAGGGCCAGGAATTGGAGATGGTCGTCCAAGGCTGGCCACCCACCGCAAAAGCAAAGCTGGCCGGGGGAGCAGGGATTTGCGGCGCGGGTGCGCCGCGGAAAAAGCTCAGCAAATTGGTGACCGGAATCGCAGTGCTGAAGCGGCCCTGGTTCGAGCCGATTGGAAACAGCACCGGGCTCCAGGTTCGCATGTCCGGGCTTTGCTGCAGTTGAGTAAAGCCGGCTGAAGCCGGCCAGGAGACCCCCACGGTGTTGCCCAGTTCGGCGATTGTGAGCTGGAAGGCCGAAGGGTTGTCCGCATAGGCCGAGGGTGCCGGGGTGATCAGCGGCAAGCCGCTGGCCTTTATCAAGACGTAGTCCACCTGGTAATCAGCGACCGTATTTGCCGGATTGAGAACGCCTGCGCGGAACCCCGCATAGCCGGTGCGCGCGCTGGGATAGCCCGGGTAGTAGTCCCAACTCGCCTGCCAATTGGCGGGTTCGGGGGTGTCGCCATCCGCCAGCCAGAGTTTCGCGAAAACGTCCGGCTGACCTGCACCGCTATCAGGGGCCTGCGCCAGCCGCAGCCAGTACCAGGTATTGGCCTGCCACGGAAAACTGATTGGATTGCCGAACGCGACATAGTCATTCAGCAACCGCGCATGGCGGCTCGGCGGCCCACCATAGGCGTTGGCATTCAAGAGCAGCAGATTCATTCCGCCTCGGATCGTCTGGGACAGACTATTCGTTGGCACACCCACCGCCAAGCCGAGGTAAGCGCCATCGTGGGTGCTGGCGTTGGAAAAGCGGACCCGCGCCAGAATTTCCTCGCCGACGCCCTGGTAACTGGGGTCCGCAAAAAGCAGGTGGTTGGGGTCGCTGCCGCCGGCGCTGACATTCAGCAGGCCCGCGCTCTGGAAATAAACGTCCGGTCCGATCGGAAGCCAGCGCGGGTCGCGCGTAAGAGAATCGAAATCGTCCTGAAAGCCATTTACAGGCGTGCCGATTTCGGCGGGCACCAGCGCAACGATGCTGACCGGCGCGGGGACGTTTACCAGTGTCTGGGTTAACGACGCGTTGCGGACGCCGTGCAGGCGGAGCGTGGGAGAAGGCCCCTGGTCAATGGGAGCAGTGCGCAGAACCACTGAGGCATTGTTGGTTCCATACTGGGCACTCTGCACGGCAGCGCCGTCCACCGCATAGCGCGAGGGATCAAGCCCCGTGACCGGATCGACGGCCTCCGAAAACGTCAGCGTGATCTGGGTGTGGTCAGTCCAACCTCGACGGGCCGATTGGAGCGTGAAGGCCAGCGCCTGTTTTGCCGCAAGGACCAGCACAAAGCCGACGATCACCAGACAACAAACCGAGTCGCGACGCCAGGACGTGCGAGTTGTGTTGCAGCAGGGCGGATGGACGCTCACGGATGTCCCTCAGGAAAAGCGGAGGAATTTGACCAGAATACACTGGCTGGGCGAGGCAGGGGCTGGTGTTTCTGATAAACTTTGACGACCGCGCCCGGTTGGGTGGCGGTGGAAAGTCGGAGGCCCTGGTTCATCAAGTCAGAACCAGAGGCGTAGTTCACTCCCGGCAGGCCAAAATCGCTGACGGCATATTGAGCGGCGGGCCATCTCGAAATCGAGCCGGTGGCCGGCCGCCGATGAATTATCGATGATGAGAGACGGATGGTCGCGCTGGAGGGTATCGAGAAAATCATACAGAAGATCGATCCGCCAATCACGGCAATCGTTCAGTGTCCAATTCAGGCCGTTGGAACAGAGGAATCCATTTTCCAGAAGGTGAGATGTCCACGATGGTATTGCCGCGCCAGCGTTCGGTGTATCGGGTGCCGTCGAGCGAGCCGACGGTCTCCTTTATTTCCGCGATGCGCAACGGATAGGTCACGGTGAGTTGCTCGCCCGGATGAGTGACAGCGAAAACAACGTAGCTTTCCTCCCACGAGACCGGAACCGGTTGCCGGTTCACGAAGGCTTTGACATCAGCTTTGGGCGCCCACTCGGGGACGCGGACCAGGACTTTCCTGGCATCATGCACAAGGAGGTTCAGTTCGCCACGGTGGGGCAAGCAAGAAACCACATCCAGCAACTTTGACTTGCGGTTGAACGCCAGATTAACCCGCGCCTCCGTCGCGTCCCCGGTCACCGTCTCCGCCCAAATCGGGTGCGCCGCCCGAATCGTTGCGTCCGCACAGCAGCCCTGCATGTGAATGCCGGGCAGCTTCGGGTCCAGATCCGAGGGCAGCTTGTTCACCCAGTCTGGAAAGCCGCAGGCACCCAATTGCTGCCCCACCATCCGCTCGGCAGTCCGGACGGCTTCCTCATATCGGCGCTCCACTTCCTTCGCTTTCGCTTCCGGCGTGCAATTGCTTGTGTCCTGCGTAAAACCAGCATCGGCTTTCACCCACAGAACCGAACTTTTCACCCCGCCGCTCTTCCCGGGCGCGGGCGTCGCGATCCCGTATTTTTCACTCAGATAGCCTTCCACCGACGCACGCTGGGCCGCGTCCACCGAATCACAGACAATCAATTCGGCAATATCACTTTGAAACTCGAAACCAAACTCGCGCAGCGCCCCCACGGTCGCCACCGAGCCGGAGCCGTAATCGAGCGCTTTGCTCGGAGCGCTGCCGAACGGCTCACCATCGACCCAAATGCTCTTCTGCTTCGGTTCGTAGGTCGCGGCAATAATATGGTAACCTTCCGACAGCGCCTTGCTCGATGTCATCGGATCGTAATTGGTCTCCGCCCCGGCAGTCGTGAAAAAGCAGACTTTCCGGTCCGGGTTGATCTGCAAATTGACCCCTTTGCCCCAGTTAATGGGGTTGTCGTAGTTACAGTAGATACTCTGGGCTTCGCTGTTGCTGAGGACTTTGATCACCGTGTAAATGCTGAACTCGGGCAGGCGCAAGGCCGCGCTGTTGGTTAACCCGAAATACTCCTGACCATGAAACCGGATCACCGGCAGCGGCCCTTTCGGTAATGTCCCTTCCGCCCGCTGCACGTTCCCCCGGGCCAATCGCAGGCGAGTGCTTTTACCCGATTGGTCCAGCCAAATCACATCCCCAAGGGCCTCGCTGTTCACCCGCTGAATAATATTCTCCTTCACCACCGCCAGGTAACGCGGTCGCAAGCGGAAAGTCTGCTCCATCAACTGCCCGGTGAAGAACTGTTCCGCGCGATCGTAGTAACTGACAAAATGCTTCAAGCTGGGATCAAGCCGGCTCGCCGCTCCCAACGCACAGGCAGTCTGCACCACATCACCCATCGTGCAACCTTCGCAGTCCGCCTCCCGCGCCCAACCGGTGGCAACCATCAACCATTCTCCCAGCCACCCGGTCATGCTTCCTGCGTCAGGATTCAGCTTGGGATCATAAAGCCAATCGAACGTGCGGCTGGCCTGGGTGAGAAAACGCAAGCCCGCCTCGCGCTCGCGTGCCTGAAGCGACTGGCTGCCCAATTCAACCAAGCCCGGCAGGCCATGGGTGTGTCCATGCATGTGCCAGCTTGCGACGTGCTGCTGCGATTTCCCTCCGAAGGAACCATCCGGCCGCAAACAACCGTCGTTGCCGTCCGGATCCTCACCGTGGCAGAGTCGATTGCCCAACGCGGTGGCAAAGGCCAGCGCATTGGAGTCGCCCGTCGCCTCATGCCATTGTGAAAAGGCCCAAAGATTCCAGCCCAATGCCAAATGCATCCAGCCGCCCAAAGTCGTCTCTTTGCTGTTTCTATCCGGCGGATCACCCGGCGTGAAGGCGCCTTGTCTATAGGTGGCGACCGGTCCGATGCCAGGTTCCTCGCTCTCGGTTGCATAATAGCGCAACGTCTTGAGCGCTCGCGCGGCCCAATCGTGCCATTGCGGCAAATGCGTGTATTGGTACATAAGCACCAGGTTTTTGGCATGTTCGCCATGGCCGGTAGCGCACCCGCGGGACATCGAATCCGGATTGTATGGAATGCCGGTTAGCGGGTCGGTACACCAAAGCAGGTAACCGATAATTCCCGTTGCGGCGGGATCATTCTTGAACTCATCGCCGAACATATCCTGCAAGAAAGCCAGCCCCCCTAGTGCGCGCATGTTGTTATCCGGGCCGTCAACGCCGTGCTGCTTGATGCTGGGCCAGGGCAGCGCGCGGCAGTCGAAGCTCAGACGGATCGTCGGCAGGTTTTCGGGTGTCATTCCCCAGGGTACGCCGCGCTTGGTGATCCAGCCCTTCCAGGATTCTCGCGCTAGGTCCATCGGATCGAACGGAGTTTTTGTCTCCGTCACGAAAAGCGCAGGATAACTGGCAAAGCTCTGGGTGACAATTTCTCTGGGTGCGGCCGGGCGCGCTTTGGTCGCAGTTTCGGCCGCGGCGAGAAACATAGAGGACTGCAACGTGAGGAGGCAGCCAAGGGCGAGTATTTTTTGCATTCGATTTAGTCTTTCATTGGGAAATGCGGGTGAGGATTTCGGAGTGTGCTGCGGGAGGTTTGCTCATTTCCTGAGCGCCCCAGCAGAGAAAGTTACGCAGGAGCCGCTCTTCGGATGCGTCGTCGTCATCATTTAGCCGCGGTTCCGTAATCCGCCACGACGGTCACTTTGCCCGTTAACCGCTCCAGATGAATGATTTCTTTGTCCTTGGCGAAGTTCTTCCAAGCCTTGCCATTGACCGTCACGCTCTTGATCGGGGCGGCCGTGGGATGGCGAAACCGCAGGAAAAGAGACTTGGGTGGGTTGCGCAACGGCATCTCCACGGTCGCCTTAATTCTGCCGTTGTCCACGTCGGAGACGATTTCGTACGCCACCGTCCCGAAGCGACTCGGCGCGTTCTTCACGCTGATTTTCTTGCCCGGTTCCAGCCACGCCCGCGGCGTGCCCCGGGCCAGCCACAAGGTGTTGCCCTCCTCCATGACCAGCATGTGGCGAAACCGCTCCAGGAAGGAGGCCTCTTCGAATGTTTTATCAGGTGGTCCACCAACTGTGTGCTCGCGAAATGTGTACTCTTCCAGTTGAATATCGACGGCGTATTGGTTGAGCATGGACCGGATGAAATTCGGGATATCGTCGGCTTCCAGATGGATGAGGGGGGTTCGCTCAAAACCGCACTGGTACTGCCAACCGGCGTGTGAAAACCAATCCTTCCCAGGATCGTATCCGCTCGTCCGCTGATAAACCTTCGGATTTTCCAGCAGCAAACGGTCCTCCAGGACATCCAAGAAACCCTGGACGCGCCGATCGTGAACCGACAGCAGGCCGGCGGGATTGATCAATGGGGTAGTCACCAATCCCGCGTCCCAGTACAGAGCGCCGGTGTGCCCCTGGCATCGCTGCCATCCCCAGGCCCCCGCGCACAAGCCACGAGCGTATGACGAGAGAGGGATAAAGGAACGGTAGGTTCCATCCCGCACCGCCATGATGGGCGTCAACGTGATCGAGCGGTTCAACGCCGTGAGAATGTCATTCCGGTACGCATCCGCCTCGACCGACATCCTGGCGCCGCTTGCCGGGTCAACGAACGCCAGTAGTTCCGCCATTTCTCTGACGGCCAGCCAATAGTAGGCATCCATCAGGTAAAACTGCGTGTACATGACGTTGGCATCCGTGGTGCCGCACATCGCCGGTTGCAGACCTTTGCTCCAAAGACGCTGCCCGCCGGGAAAGTTGTCGGCGAACAAGTGGCGTTGGCGCAGAATCCACTCCGCATTTGCCTTCATGCGCGGCGCGTTGGCTTTGAGCCATTCCCTATCCCCGGTCAAACGAAAGTGCTCATTCATGGCATGCATGATGATGCCCGGCCCCAGCGGGTGGATGCCGTCCATGTTTCCGCCCACGCCCGGAGGCCCCACGGCATGGGTGAAAACACCTCGGCCGTCGGAGAAATGCCCCAAGGGACGATCGGGCAGCCCTTGCGACCCTAGTGTCGCTTTGGCCTGCATGGGAAGGCTCAGCCATTGATCCAGTCCGTCGGCGGCCTCTTTGTGCATGCCCTGGAAATCCAACGCCCGGAGAATCTCACCGGTCTCGGCGGCGAGAATCCCAAACGGATAGTCGTTGAACGACCATTTTCCGTTCTGGTCCTTCACCGATCTCCGCAAGATATGCCACGCGCCCAATTTCCACTGCGCGGTCAGTCTCTCGTCCGGCACCTCCACCTGCATGGCCGGTTCAAATGGGGGCTTGGGCTGGGGCGGCAACTCCTTGTCCGGATACATCGCTGCGACCGCGTCCTGCCATGTCTGTTCGGTGTGCTTCCGAACCCGCTGGCGAATGGTCTGGAGTCCCTTGCCCTGGAGTTCCTTCAGGAAATCCCGCGCGGTCGTTGCTGCCGACTCCATGGTGAAGGGCGCTTCCGATGCGAGGCTGCTCGGGGGCTTGGCGGTGGCGCGCACGAAGAAACCGTGCTCAGGCGCGAGAATTGGGCCCTGCTCCAAATCCGACACCCGGAACGAAAAGCTCCCGGACTTGGTCCACAGGGTGACGATTGACCGAGCCACATCCTCCTGCTGGGCGCGATCAGGATGCACGTGCCGCCATCGAGACGTGCCGATGTATAACAGGCTCAAGTGCAGGCCCCGGCGCGTGCCGCCGTGGCGACCTGAACGCCAGGCATAAGGACCCGTCATGGCTGTGCCCGCATCGTCGGGCAGAGGCCTGACGTTGCCGATGATGCCGTCGTAGGCTTCGATACGGCCATCGTATCCCAAGGCAGCCGTTGCCCCGTCAAAACCCCATTCGATCTCCACGTCCATCTTCTTCCACGCATCCTGGCCAAACGCCCGGATGGTGGGGACAGCATAGGCCGACGCATCCTTTTCGCCACGCACGCTGACCACCACGCCCCAAGAGTCCACCGGGATGCTGTAAACGCAGGTGTGGCCGTCGGCTGACACTTCGGGCTTTTCCGCCGCCTTGATGGTCCCCGGGTTCCACCATGTGTGGGGATTCTTATCCGTGCCATCGAAGCAATCGAAGGCGAGTTCGTCCACTGAAGGGCGGTTCTTCGCATCGCCTGGCCAGGACAACTCCACCCGCCTCACAGGCCGGACCTCTTCCCAGAGCAGGCCGCAGAGGGCCTTTCTCACTGCCGGCGCATTCACGTCAACCGGTTGGTTGAACGGGAGGTTCCCATGTTGCAGGAGCAAAATCCAGGCCTCGGGCGGATTCTCTCCGGCCTTGCGGTCGGCGCGGTACGAGTAGGCGCTGGCGGCGATGTCGGCTGGCTGGCCGATAAGCTTATCCAGAGCTGAGGGTTCGGGGTTCGCCGCTAACGCGGACGACACCATGCCAAATAGCAGCATTAACATGGAAGCACTCCGTCTAGTTTTCGATTTCATGACAACTTCCCGATCAGGTAATTAAAACTCGGATTTGACATTAAACTTCGCGCCGCGATAAACAGCGATGTCTGCGACTCCCTGCGACTGCACGCGGGGCCACTTTCGGCGATTCGGGGTGCGACACCGCCCAGCGAGAATGTCCGTGCAGCCGGTGACTTGCCAGCATAAGCCGTAAAGTCCCTGCCAAAACCGACGACAATTAACGGCAAGACGAGACTTTTGTTTTTCATCGCTGCTCTTTATACGTGATAAGGGCTGAACCCGACTGCTTCGGAAGGTGGATTTTCAGGCCCTTTCCCATCAATTCATGGCCGGTGAAGCCTTGCGATTTGCGACGATCCAGATTTGTCACTGTATATTGCGCTTGTTCCTGCAGTCCACTGAGTTTCAAGACAACCGTGTCTTGCGAACTTTCGCTGCGCCTGAACGCCTGCACCATGCCTTCGCCCGCTTCCGGCCGATCAAACTGCCAGGCCATCCAGACATCATTTTCGACGCTGTAAGGTGTCAGTGGATAAAAGTCGCCGAGATAATTCGGAGCCACTTGCTCCCATTCATGCACCAGGCGTCGGGCGAGCGAATAATCCAAGTCCTTCCGACGCAAGTCCCAGCCGGTCACGATGGCCGGACACATCATGCTTCGAAAGGCATAAGGCTCGATGACCCGGATACAGAGACCATGCCACGGGATCCAGGAAGCCAATCGATAATTATGGCATTGGTCGCCAGTCGGCTCAAAATCGATGCCAAGAATCAACGGCGCCGCCCGGCGAAGCGTCTCCAGGTCGATCCTGAAATGGTCCAGCCGCAGTTGCGGGTTGCGCCGCGCCAATTCATCCAGATACGAAAGATACCCCATCACATGATAGATTTCTGCGATGCCCTGCCGGTCTTTCCCATCTTTCGCCCGCCAGAATCCCACTGGCCCGATGTTCATGTCTTGCCGGTAGATATCGATGCCCTCATCCGTGACCAATTTGCTGAAATGATCCACCGCCCATTGCCACGCCTCGTGGTTCCCAAAATCCATCAACTTGTCGGCGCCGGTATCGCCAAGCAACCATTCCGGGTGGGTCTCATAAAGCCACGTCCCGGGCGACACCCGCTCCGGCTGACACCACAAAATGCTTTTGACCCCGTTCCGGTGGCCATGGTCAGTGACGGTTCGCAGTCCGTTCGGAAAGCGCTTTCTGTCCGCCTCCCAGGTTCCGGTCAACGCCCACAATTGAGTGCCGTTCTTGCTGATGTTGGGCGGATACCAACCCGCATCCATCCACCAGAAATCCGGCCGCAATCCTTCCTGGATGTAGCGATCGATGAAGTGCTTTTGGTTTTCCTCGGTCGCATTGACCATGTTGCCATACTGATAGGCACTGGAGGCCGCGCGCTGCGGCCCCAGCGCTTTGCCTCGAGGTCTGGGCATGTTGTGCGCGATCATCCAACGCCGCCACACGTTCTGCGCGTGGATGCTGTCGCCCGACCAGAACTGGAGCACGATCATCGGGCCGCGCACTTCTTCGCCCGGATGCAGCGTAAAGTGGGTCACCTCCTGCCCAACCCGCACCCTCAGCCCGTTACCTTCATCCCGCGTGAAATCGATGACGGGCTGGCCGGACCAGCTCAAAGCGACGATCACTCCGCCACCAGGCAACTCGATGTTGAAGTACGGAAACGGGTCCACCAGCCGGCTCGAAAACTTCGGAGTCAGTTTCGTTTGGAACAACCGATTCTCCAGCAGACGATGCAAAACGAATTCTGCGCCCGCCCCGCGCTCGATCTGCAGGTTCAGCGATTGGATGTTCTCAAGGACCGGCGTGTCCGCAGAGCCGGAGTTCTTGAAATAAACAATCCACTCGACGGTTGGAAAATCGGCGTATGCCACGCCCACACAGCGGACGACAAGGCCGCTTTGGGGATCACTGAACTCGATCGTGTGCTCGACTCGATGATCGTCAAGCGATCGGCTTCGGCGTTCCGACTTCCACGTCTTCAGAAGATCAGCGAAAGGTTTGCCACCGTAGATGAAAGAAAAAGGCGGCTCGACGGTATGCGACCCAAAATCCGCGACCGGAATCCTCCCGGCGGCAGGCATTGGCTGGCCGTTGAACTTGGCGTCAATCCAGGTTTTCGCCGTGGCTTCGGCATCGGGCAACACCGAGACATTGGCCACTAACCCGACGCCCGGGAGCACTTGTTTGCTCTGCACTCCGAATTGGTTGTAATTGAACTTATTCCCAGTCCCCACGGTGAAATCGATCGTATCTCCCCGGCTTACCGAGAGGACCGTCGCCAATTCCTGCTGCGGCATCCTTCCAAAACAATCATCCTGGTTGAGCGCTGTCCGGCCCGCGAATCCGTCGATGTCTCCATCGAATTGCACCCTGGAATTGTGAAGCATACGCACATCGGCGCGCACGCCGGAATCTCCCTGTATCCGCTGCCCGCTGAAGTGAGCCTTGACGATTGCTTTTCCGGTTACGGGAGAAGTCCACCGCACCACGGTCTTTGCATTCTTGCCATGCGCGCCAGGCGGCATCAATAGCACCATGCCCGGCTCCCAGAAATATCCCCAGGAACCGAATCCTCCCGGCGATGTGTTTTGGCTGACAAAACCTGACGGGTCCGGATAGGAAGGCAATCCCGCCGCCTGCCGCTTCACTTCTTCACCCGCGAAATTCGCTTCCACCCAATGATCGGGATACGGGAACTCACCGGGCGGAGGCAGCCGCGTGAGCATTGTATCCGTGTCCGAGCGAACAGCACACCAGGCACGGACCGGACCAAACCAGCCGGGCGCCCAAAAGCCCTTGATTGGAGCATCCTTTTGTGTTCCCCAAAGCAGGTCGTAGGGATGGACCTCTCGACCAGGCTCTTCTTGCCAGCCGAACGTCCACACCCCATTCGGATTCTTATCCACAGAAAAATCGCTCGCCATCTCCCAGACTTGAGCTTTGCCGATTGAGATAAAAAGGAACATCGCGGTCAGCAACAGCGCACCGCATGAAAGCCGGTGCCCGCCTGGATTCGCCCCCATCACGGTGGCCTTAATTATTCTTGAGATCATGGGTTAAATTGGATTCAGCGGTTACGATTCCAGTAACGTTCCTTGGGGGAGCCAGGAAATCACCTGTATTCTCGGCATGGTATCACTCTGCCGTCTTCTTGTAGGTGAAAACAAGAGCGCCTGGCTTCTGAACAATCCGCACCGGGAGACCCCTTTGTATCAACTCCCGGCCACTCAGCCGCCGCGCCTCGCCGGTGTCGATATTCGTCACATCATAACTGGCTGCCTCCTCCAGACCACGCAAGCCATAGGTCGCCGTTTCATAAGGGCTGTCATGGCGCCGAAACACTTGAACCATGCCATCGCCCGATTCAGGACGGTTGAATTGCCAAGCCATCCATACGTCCGTCCCGGTGCTGAATGGACTCAGAGGGTAATAATCCGCCAGGAGATAGGGCGCGAGTTGATGCCACTGTTTGAAGAGTTGCCGCAGCAGTTCGTAGTTGAGATCCTTCCGTCTCACGTCCAGGCAGTGCGTCATCGAAGCCGACATTGCGCTGCGGAATGGATACCGGTCATCCAACCCGTAGGCATCCGCCCCATAGCGGCTCTTGCGGGCGGTCATGATGGATTGGCCATGCACCAATGGTTTCATCGAGCCGGCTTCGCTCAGGATGTCCCACAGGTTTTCAAAATCCTTGCGTCGGTCTTTAGCGCTGGTTACATCCATGAAACCAGTGCCCGAATAGGGCAACCAGAAGGCGATTCCATAGGTGTGACACTGCTCGCCGATTGGTTCGATGAGATAATCGCTGCGCGTGCGGGAAACTGCGCGACGCATGCTCTCGATGTCATTGCGCCGTCCGCCGCTGGCGCAGGAGTCCAACGGCAGATTCGGGTGCCTGCGAACCAACTCGTCCCAATACGCCAGATACCCGGTCACGTGGCCAATTTCAGTGATGCCCTGGCGCTCCGCCGAATCCCGGCTCTGCCAAAACCGCAACGGATCGATGTTGCAATCCTGCCGGTACAAATCGATGCCCTGCCCGGTAATAAGCTGGCTGACGTGGTCGGTGAGCCAACGCCGCGCCTCGAGGTTTCCGAGGTCCAGCAGGTTATGAGTCTTTCCGCCACCACCGGGAGTGGGTATCACCCAATCGGCATGGTTTTTCATCAACCATGTGTCCTGGGCGACACGTTCCGGCTCGAACCAGACAAGGATGTTGACTCCCTTGGAATGCGCGTGGTCGCTGATGGGCCGAAACCCCCGCGGAAAGCGGGCCGGATCTACCTCCCAGGTGCCGGTCTTCCCCCAATTCCCTTCACAGGGATACCACCCGGCGTCCATCCACCAGTAATCCAGTTTCAACCCTTCCTCGAGGTAGCGGTCAATGAATTGAAGTTGGTTTTGCTCGTTGGCGTTGATCATTTCGCCGAACTGGTGCGAGCTGCAAGCGAACATCGCCGGCGGCAATGGCTTGCCGCCCGGACGGGGGAGATTGTATTTGAGCATCCAGCGACGCCAGATATTCTGCGCGTCAATCCAATCGCGTTTCTGCCAAAACTGCAGCACAATCAATGGCGTCCGAATCTCTTCGCCGGGATGCAGCAGGAGATGCGTTAGTTCCTGTCCGGCCCGCAGGCGCAGACCGTTGGTGGAGTTGCGGGAAAACTCGGCCGCCCATTGCCCCGGCCAGCCGACGGCGATGATTAGGCCTTGCTCGGCCCACTCCAGGTTGAAATAGGACAAATCCGCGCTCGTCGCCCGACCACCTTCCCCGGCGAACTGCTTGCGCGCTTTGGGCGGCAGCCATGTCTGGCTGGGAGCATAGTCCGTCAGGTTCGCCGGCGAACCCACCTGGTGGTGCAGCAGGAACTCATCCGACCCGCTCCGTTCCAAATAAAGAGCCAGTGCCTGAATATTTGACAAAACCGGGCTGTCATTCGAACCGGTGTTCTTGAAGTAAAGCGTCCATTCAACCGTCGGAAAATCCTCGTATTCGATTGCCACGCAGCGACAGACCAACTCACCCTGCGGCGCGGTGAAACTCAGCGTGTGCTCGGTGCGTTGATTGCTCAGAGCGCGTGAACTCCGGGCCAATTTCCAATCCTTTAAGAAATTCGTCGAAGATTGTCCGTCGTAATCGAATGAGAATGGCCTGGGCACGGCTTCCTGTCCAAGGTGGTCGGCGAGCCAACGATGAGCGGTGGTGATTTCCTCGGGCATTGGCAGGACCGAGCGCCCTGTGAGAACCGCGCTGAAAAGGAGCAATGCGGCAAGCCAAAGCCGAATCGTTGTTGCGCACCTCTGCATTATTATCGTCTGTGATGAGTTCATTTGGTGGCAAGTGGTTATCGGAGCACTTCGAACGCGGCCAAGTTCACGATGACACCCTTGGACTCTGGCGCCTTCCTCCCAAGGACGGTGAGCTTGATGGAATGCTTGCCGGGAGCCAGGTTACACACGGTGTTTCTCAAGGAACGGTTTCTGATTCCAGTTCCGGCCGTTCGAACATCGGAATCCATTTGCCCGGCGGCTCGATATGGACAATGGTGTTGCCGCGCCAACGCTCGGTGTATTCGACACCCAGAATTGGTTCGTGGACCTCAGCGATACGTAGCGGGTAGGTGACGGTCAGTTCCTGGTCTTTCTCCGTTTTCTCAAAAACCACATAACCAGCTTCCCAGCCGAACGGTTTGGATTGTTTGTTCACGAAAGCCTTGACTTCGGATTTCTGCGCCCATTCAGGAACGCGCACGAGCACGCGCTGGGCGTTCCTCACGAACACATTCAGTTCGCCACGATGCGGCAGACAGGAAACCACTTTCACCTGCGGTGAATCGCGATTGAAGGCCAGGTTAACGCGAGTTTCCCGTTCATCTCCGGTCACCGTCTGCGACCAGATCGCGTGGGAAGCCCGGATGGTGGCATCGGCGCAACACCCCTGCATGTGAATGCCCGGCAGCTCGGGATCCAGATCGGATTTCTTACTGTTCACCCAATCGGGAAAGCCGCAGATGCCCAGTTGCTGACCAACCATGCGCCCAGCGACTTTGATGGAGTCCTGGTAACGACGTTCGATTTCAATGCCCTTCGCTGCCACTGTTGCGTTCGTCATTTCTTTTTCCACCCGCTTGGTGAGGCATTCTTTGACGACCTTCAGGTATTGCGGGGTGACCCGAAACATCTGTTCCACTAATTGGCCCCGATAAATCTCTTCGGCGCGGTCGTAATACTTCGTGTAAGAGGCGAGGCTGGGATTGAATCGACTCGCTTCTCCCAAGGCACAAGCAGTTTGCGTGACGTCACCCATCGTGCAACCTTCACAGTCGGCCTTCTCCTTCCAGCCCGCAGCGACGGCGAGGAATTCGCCAAGCCAGCCCGCCATACTGCCGGCGTCAGGGTTCCTGCCTGGGTCATATAGCCAATCCAATGTCCGGGCTGCTTGAGTAACGAACCTCACTCCGGACTCGCCTTGGCCCGATTTGATTAACTGCCCGCCCAGGCTGACCAGACCCGGCAAACAGTGAGTATGTCCATGCATGTGCCAACTGCCGCCGCTGGTCTTGCCACCGAAAGAGCCATCAGGGCGAAACGAACCGTCGTCGCCGTAGGGATCGCTGCTGTTGCAAAGCTGATTGGCCAGGGCGACCGCAAAGGCGAGCGCTTCTTTGTCGCCGGTCAACTCGTGCCACTTCGAGAACGCGCCCACTGCCCAACCGACGTACAAATGCTGCCATCCACCGAGCGATGGATCTGCCGCACTTTTCGCCGGCGCCTCACCCACATTGAATCCAAATTGGCCGCCGCCGCCCCCCTGGCGATAGAAGGCGATTTGACCGATGCCGGGTCGATCCTCGACATACGCGTAGTAGCGCAGCGTCTTGATCATCTTGCCCGCCCACTCTAACCGCGCAGGGTCGCCTGTTTGTTGATAAAGCAGCATGATGTTCCTGGCTTGCTCACCCTCGCCGAGCGGACAATGCCGGATCATCGAGTCGGGGCTGTAGGAAAAGCCGGAGGGCGGATCGGTGCAACCCAGCAAATATGCCAACTGTCCCGCCTCCGCCGGGTCGTTTTTCTTCTCAGCGCCAAACATCTGATGGAGCAAGGCGTGCGCGCCGACGTTGCGCGCGTTATTGTCAAAGCCATCTACGCCATGATGTTTTAGGCTGGGCCAGGGTAGCGCGCGATTATCGAAGTGAAATCGCAGCGTCGGCTTCAGCCCAAAAGTCATTCCCCAGGCCTCAGGCTGGTTGCTGAGATACCCTTGCCAGCACTGCCGCGCAATCTCGCTGGGATCCAGAGTCTTTGCCTGCTGAACAAACAAAGGGGGATAAGACGCCTCGGCGCGGACTACGATGCGACGCTCAGGAACGACAGCGTTGCTGGAGACGCCCTCGGCGGCGTTCAACGCGATAGAACCCGCAAGGCTAAGCGCGAGGGTTAGGTAACTGTTTGATGAGCGGCTAGATTGCATAAAAAGAGAGCGTTTCCAAATAAAGCCTGACCGTCCTCTCCGCTCGCACCACGGGGTGCAGGACGATATCTCGCCGCCGCAGGCGTGAATAATCACTTCGCGTGTGGACATCAGCCAGCGCCTGCAGCCCACGAGACGAAGCTCAAATGTTCAGGCGCCACCACCTCGCTACTTGCGCGCGCTGCAGTGCTCCTGGAGCCAAGCCACATCGGGATTATTCGGGGTAACGATATAGGTGGGGGTCCAAGCGCCTTTGACCAGCGGAGGCTTGGTACGCGGGTCCCGCCATTTCTTGATCTCAGCGTGTCCATCCGCGAACGAGACCCCCCCTGCCCCATTGTGATAACTGGCCGGATAATTCGCGATCTTCATGGCGGCTCCGACGTCCAACAAATCCACTCCAAAATAGCCGTCATCAATGCTGTCCTCCCGTTCGTCAATGAAAACAAATGCGTTAGCCGGCGACGGACGGAGGATTTCTACGAGTTTGGTCGGGTTGTTAAACATGGCGTTTGGCGCATACTGCCAGTCAGAGCCATTCATTTTGCAATTCATTGAAACACTGCGCGGCCGGGGGTAGGTTTGGTTGCGAATCAGGGCAACACTTAGATCTGCGGGACATTTGTAGATGCCCAAAGATTTGTTGTAAGGCCAAAGCTTCCCTTTGGGGTCCATCAGATTTGCCACATTTGTATTGTCGGGATTGTTTGGCGTAAAATCCAGCCACCCGGCGCACCACCCCTCACCCGAACCCATGATGTTATTGGCCACCAGCCGGTCGTTATTATCGCCCGCGTACATGAACCACGCCAGACTCAACTGCTTCAAGTTGCTCATGCAACTAATGCCCTGCGCCTTGAGCTTGGCCTTGGCCAGCGCCGGCAGCAGCAGCGCCGCCAAAATGGCGATGATCGCAATCACCACCAACAGCTCAATCAAGGTAAACGCCACGACTGGACCGCATTGTTTGCTGGGCTTGAATGAATAGTTCTCTTTCATAGATTCGGTAAATTCTTTCAAGTTGGCGGCATTCCGTTCCTCAGAGGGGGCGGCCTGGGGCTGCCAGGTCGCTCCCGAATACTCTCAACTTAGTGCCAATGGTTTATTGTTTCAACCGGAAATATTTCTGACTTCCCACGGGCGAGAGGGAGTATGGACTCGTCACTCCTGTCATATCCGACCATGTACCCGTCACCACCGGCGCGGACTGCAACATTGCGGTGCCCACCCACGAAATAGTGCAGCTCGTTCCGTTGCTGGTGATCTTCAAAAGCAGCGGCTCGAAAGCGCCCAAAGATGGGGCCCTTCCTGGGAACGGCAGGCCAACGTCGATGCCTTTCTCAATCGCCGGGGAGCCGGCCTGCAGATGAAAGTCACCGCCCGGCGCATTCACAAATAATGGATCCGTTGTCACGTCGCTCGGAAACGGATCGTTGTTTCCAGCGGGGAAGTTACCGTAGGTCACCACGTCATTGAAAATCAAATTGTACCCGCAAGTGAACAAGCTGGTATCCGTGCTCCACGGGTTGACGAAGCCCCAACCGGTACAGTTCGCCACAATGTTATTCTCGGTCGTGATGTGCCCATACGGCCCCGAACCTTTGCCGCCGCCACCGTAGAAGAACACGCCCACATAACAACCATCAATCGTATTATTAAACACTTTGAGGTTGCTGGCATATTGCGCTTCAACACCGGTACCCACCGGGCTCCACGGTGTATTGCCCGCATTAATGTTGTAAATGACGTTGCGGGTCAGATTTGCATTTGCACTCTTTCTCACATAAATGCCGCTCGCATCACCTCCGGTCCCATTCGAGTCGTGGACCACGCATGAATCAACAGTGGATGAGTCGCTCCCTGACGGCAGGTAAATACCATACTGCGCGCCTTTGATCTCAAAGCCCTCCAGCCTGATCCCTGCGAGGAGTTTGAACCCGTAGCTCGGAGTCGAAGCGGCACTCTGGTCGATCAAGACGCTTCCGTTGGCCCGATAGGTAATCTGCGCTCCGGGCACACCATGCCGCGCAATCAAATTGACGCCCGCCGAGCTCGCCTGTGGATACGTGCCTGCAGTCACCATCACGGTATCTCCGGGGTTCAGAATGCCGGTGGTGTCGCCATTGCCAATCGTCTTCCACGGTTGGGCCAGGGTGCCAGGATTTGCGTCGTTACCGGTGGCATCATTCACATAATAAGTTGCCAGCGGTGGGTTGTAGCTGCTCTCCAAGGCGCCCAAGTCCGGCGCAATTCCAGTGAATGGCAGCCCAACATTTATCCCCATATTGCGCGCGGGCGAAGTGCTGTTCAGCGCGTAGTTGTGAACCCCCGCATTCACGAAGCCGGGATCGACAGCCATGTCGCTGCCCATTGGCCCATCATTGCCGGCCGGGTAGTTGCCAAAGGTCACCACATCATTGAATACCAGGTTATAGCCCGATGTAAACCTTGTCATATCTGTGCCCCACGGGTTGACAAACCCCCACCCGGTGGCGTTTACGACAATGTTGTTCTCCGTTGTCATCGTGCCGGCTGGGGCCGCTCCAAGACCGGTACCGCCGTAGCAGAATATTCCAAGGTAAGCATTGTCAATCGTGTTATTGAACACATTGATGTTATTACCGCCCTGCAATCTGATCGCCGCTCCCGACGGACTCCATGTCATATTGCCGCTGGCATTGATATTGTAGATAATGTTGCGGGTGAGCGCAGGGTTTGCACTTTGATTAACGTAGATGCCGCTGGCATCGCCCACCGTCCCATTGGCATCATGAATGACGCAAGCGTCCACCGTACAAAAGTCGCTCCCCGGCGCCAAATAAACCCCATGCTGGGCGCCCTTGATTTCGAACCCACTCACCACAATGCCTTTGACAGCCACCTTGAAACCGTAACTCGCGCCGTTGACACTGCTCTGGTCAATTAATACCGTCCCTTGCGCTCGGTAAGTGATGGGGGCAAAGCTGTAGCCGGAGTTATAGACCAGATTCACGCCGTTAGTACTTGCCTGCGCATACGTGCCCGCATTCACGACGACGTTGTCGCCGGGTGCCAACAAGCCCTTGCTGTCGCCATTTCCGATCGTTTTCCATGGCAGGGCAGAGGTGCCAGGGTTGCTATCATCGCCGGTGGCATCATTAACGTAATTGGTCTTGGATGAGTTTGTCAAACTCAGCGAGAAGTTCAGTGTCACGGTCCCGCCAGCAGACACATTGGTGGTCAAGGTCTGGGTGGACAGAAAAGCTCCGCTCGCTTTCGCACTATTGGCGCCGGCAGGCACTAGCAAAAGGTAATTACCACTAGCATCCGTCGTGGTGGAGAATGCTCCACTTGTCGTCTGGACGGTCGCGCCCGCCAGAGCTGGGTTTCCCGGGGCAGCCGCAGAAACTCTGCCTACAATGGTTCCCATAGCGGCTGGCGGATTGCCGCCTTCAAAGGCGCCCATGTCAGGAGCAGTTCCGACAAATGGAAAACCCACATTGGTGCCCGCTTCAATCGCCGGCGAGTTGGTTAGCAGGTGGTAGTCATGTATGACTTGAAAGACGAATTTTGGATCCGCGGCCACGTCGCTGGGCAGAGGGCCGTTGTTGCCTGCAGGGTAGTTGCCGTAGGTCGTAACGTCATTGTAAACGAGGTTGTATCCTGAAGTAAACAAGCTCTGGTCAACGCTCCAGGGATTGACGAAACCCCACCCCCGGGAGTTTGCCACGATGTTATTGAGGGTTGAAATGTGTCCCAGATCAGTGGCACCGAAACTAACGCCATAGATGAACACTCCCAGATAAGCGTTGTCGATGGTGTTGTTCCAAATATTGTTCATGTCGCCCTTTTGCATTCGGATACCGGCACCCACTGGACTCCACGGTGAGTCAACTCCAGAGTTGATGTTGTAAATCACGTTGCGGACGACGCTGGCATTTTGGCAGTTTTTCAAATAGACCCCGGAGGAATCCACCGGCGCGGAATCGTGAATCACGTTGTTGGTGGCGATGCAATTGTTACCGGTCCAAATTAGGCTGCCATCAAACACAATGCCGTGCGCTGCCCCTCGGATCTCAAATCCGCTTACAACTATATAGGGCGACTGGACTTGGAAACCGTAGGTTTGGCCCGAAAACGCAGACTGGTCAATGACGACTTTGCCGCTGGCGATGTAAGTGATCGGCGCACCGTCGGTGCCGCCGTCATTATTCAACACCACTCCGTCCCCGCTGGCCTGCGGGTAGGTGCCCGCCTGAACGGTGACGGTGTCGCCCGGAACCAGCAGATTCTGGAAATCCGCATGGTTAATGGTCGCCCAAGGGTTGCCGGCCGAACCGTCGCCCGTGGTGTCATTACCGGTTGGTGCGACATGATACGTCGCCGCCTCAACTCGCTGCGCTGCGATCGCCAGCAGCGTCAGCAGGGTGATACAACACAGAACGCGGCGTAGTAAGACGCTTTGGTCAACGCGCGTTGTCAGTCTGGGTGAGAACACGAGGTTCGTGCTTTGCTTGTTTGATTTGTTAGCCGGGGTAGTTCTCATGATGTGCGCTTATGTTGATGGTTTGAGGTTTATTGAAAGTGTCGCACGGCCAATGTCATCCTCGTCGGGCAGGCTGCCGCAACTGAGTCCCACGAAGGGATCGCACGGCCAAACTGAAACGGGCCAATGGCGATAAAGCTCATGTTCTGTTTCGTAGTTAGACGATCTAAGTCCAACCATAGCGCAGGGGCACACCGCCGTCCTCTGTTTTTAGACAGCTTTCCTACGTTTTATCCCGCGCCCCGGTTCACTGACCGGGGACCAGTGCTCCGCAAACGGCTCGGGATTGGTGTTAGCCCTTGAATCACGGCTCCTTCAGAGGTAGATGTGGTCGCAATATATGCACTCCGCAGAACTGCCACCGGCCGGCATCGAAGGCACTCGACGCAAGGTCGCCTGGCGCATTCTCCCCTATGTCTTTGCGCTCTACGTCGTGGCCTATCTGGACCGCGCGAACATCTCTTTCGCCAAGCTGGCGATGGCTGCCGATCTCAAGTTCTCGGAACAAGTCTTCGGCGACGGCATCGGAATCTTTTTTATCGGCTACCTGCTGCTCGAGATTCCGGGGGCCCTGCTGGTGGAGCACTGGAGCGCGCGGAAATGGTTTTCGCGCATTCTCATTTCTTGGGGGATCTGCGCCGTATTGATGGCCTTCGTCCGCACGCCCACACAGTTTTATATCGTGCGATTTTTGCTCGGCATGGCTGAGGCGGGCTTTTTTCCGGGTATTATCGTTTACTTCATGCACTGGTTTCCCAAAGCCGACCGGGCTCGAGCGCTCTCCGGCCTGATCCTTGCCGTCCCGTTCAGCCTGGCCTTAGGGGCTCCCGTTTCGGCACTGCTTCTGAAAGTACACTGGCTTGGTCTGGCAGGTTGGCAATGGGTTTTCATTCTCGAGGGATTGCCGGCTGTCGTGCTCGGGATTGTGACACTGTTTTACCTGACAGACCGCCCGCAACAGGCCGCCTGGCTGAAGCCCGAATCGCGAGCTTGGCTGGCTGGCATTCTGGAGAATGAAAAGCAACTCAACCCGTCCACGCCGCGGGGCGCGCTGAGGCAAGCCCTGCGCGAACCGAACACTTGGCTGCTCGGGCTGGGAATCCTGGCCACAAATATTGGTGGCTACGCATTCGTTTTCTGGCTGCCAACCACCGTGCAAAACCTTTCCGGCGGCTCGGCCTCGAGTGCCGCCGCATGGACCACTCTGCCCTACGTCCTGGGCCTGTTCTCGGTGCTCTGGTCCGGCCGCTCCTCAGATCGCACCGGTGACCGTAAATGGCACTGTGTTGCGGGTCAGACTGCCACCGCAGTTTGTCTGGCGGCGAGCGCCATTCCCGGCCAGCCGTTCCTGCTGGTAATGTTCTGGCTGAGCCTCACGGGGATGGCAGCTTTCTTCTGGGGCTCACCCTTCTGGGTATTGCCCACACTAACGCTGACCCAATCGGCGGCGGCGGTGGCGATTGGTTTCATTAACATGTGCGCCAACCTGGCGGGCTTTATCGGCTCGCCCATCGTCGGGAGACTGCGCGATCGAGGGTTTTCGGCGCAGAATTGCCTTCTGTTGCTTGCGGCGTGCTATCTGGTGGGGGCCGTGTTTGTTGCGATGGTTCGTCTGCCGGCCAACCCGGGCGAACCCGGCCCGCGCCGAGATTGTTCAAAGTGATTCTGTGGGCTGGCAAGCGCATTTGGTCCTCGACCTGAAGGCAGGCGAGCCGGCGTTCTGGAACGGACAATTTTAGGAAACCATCCATGATTCAGGGTGTCCCGACGGCGAGTCGTTGCAAAATACTCGCGACCCACGCCGGGGCATGCTTGCGGTCTTTCAGCAGTTGCGCCTTGTCGGCGTCGTTGAGTTGGCGGCGCAAAACGGCAAGCACCTTGTCGTCCACATGGCGTTGACCCAGGTGACGAAGTGCTTGAATCACGATGCCGCTTTTGCGTCCGGCAGTAGCAACGTTGCGGGGGGTGGTGTGCTTGAGAATGATTTCGCGATGGCCGAGCTTGACCCGGCGGGATGTTCCGTCGGTCAGGAAGACGATTTTCATTGGTACCTGATCGGAAAGACCGAGGACATTTGTGGCGTAGGCACCGGCGGGTTGAAGCCGGACGGCGTCGCGGCTGACCAGCGCCTTGGCCACCGCGTCGGCAGATGCCGCCACGCGTCCCAACGCAGGATGGTCAATCGGATAATCGTATAGCCCCCGCGCAAGCTGGCGAATCACGCCCTTGCGAATGTGATGGTCATCCTGGCCCGCAGGTATTGGCCGAAGGACTGCGAGCGCTCCAATTGTTTATACAAAGCAGCAATGAAACACAGAATTATCTTTTTGACGTTAATAGTGGTCGTTCTTGAAAGTGTCTTTACGACTTGCGCTGGCCAGTCACCGGCTGCCCGGCCGACAGCCCAAGAAATGCAGGCTGCTGAAAGATGGGTCAAAGAGAACTTAAGTGTGCGGGCGGAGCCGCCGTTCTCGTTCGTTTACGGAGGGAAAGCATCAGCGGCCATGCTCGGAAAATGGAAAGTCAAAAGGGAGACCAGAAAACTGGATAAATTGCGGACCGGGCACACCATAACTTACAATGACAAAGAGACGGGTTTGTCTGTACGAATGGAAGCCGTTACTTATTCCGAGTTTTCCTCCGTCGAATGGACGCTCTATTTCAAGAACACCGGCAAGCAGGACACGTCAATTCTCGAAAACATACAAGCTCTGGACTCGACATTTAAGACGGGGCTGGGCGCAGGTGATTATCGGATCAACTACAACCACGGCTGCAACCAGCTCATAACAGACTTCAAGCCCGAGGTGGCAACGCTGGCAGTCGGTTCCAACCTGAGCTTGGGATGTTCCGGAGGCCGCTCATCATCGGCGTTGCTGCTGCCACCGGCGACTGTTCGCGCCAATTCTACTGGGGTCATGCCGTTCTTCAACCTCGAAAAGCCCGACGGCAACGGCATCATCATTGCGGTGGGCTGGAGTGGACAGTGGGCTGCCACGTTTACCAGGACCAGCGCTGACTGCATGAATGTGCGGGCAGGCATGGAGTTGACGCATCTCAAGCTCCATCCTGGTGAAGAGATCAGGACGCCGTCCGTTGTGATGCTCTTCTGGTCAGGCGGTGACAAGATAGCAGGGCACAACCAGTGGAGAAGACTGGTGCTCGAGCATTACTCTCCGACTCCAGGCGGTAAAGAGGTCAGCCCTCCGGTGGCTGCTTCACCGCACGGAACTGTAGCTTTCACCGGCACAACAGAAGCCAATATGATTCAAGCGATTAGCAACATAGCCAGCAATCACCTGCCGGTGGACACACTGTGGATAGATGCTGGTTGGTATATGTGCTGGAATGTGCCGAACGTGGCGCCCTGGAATACCGTGGGGACATGGGATCCGGATCCGACACGCTATCCCAACGGAATGAAACCAGTGGCTGATGCGGCACACTCGCGCGGGATGAGGTTTCTTCTGTGGTTCGAGGTGGAGCGTGCTGTAGCTGGATCGTGGGTTGCCAACAACCATCCTGAGTGGCTGCTCGGACACAACCCGCTTCCTGCCGATCTGGCATACCAGGAGCCGTTCATGTTGGTGAATTTCGGCAACCCTGCGGCTCTTGCCTGGGCCAAAGACAAGATATCTAATATGATCAGAGATGTTGGCATAGACATCTATCGTATTGACCTGAACATGGATCCTCTTTACTACTGGCGGCACAATGAGCCTGCTGACCGGCAGGGAATCACCGAGATTCAGTACATTACCGGATGGTATGACTACCTGGATACACTTGTGAAGAACACCCCCAACCTGATTATTGACAACTGTGCCGGAGGTGGCAGAAGGCTGGACAGTGTGTGCCGGGCTGCTGTTGGGCTACTGGGCGCTCTTGTCCCTGGTGCCTGTGCCGGGCCACGGGGTCGGCAATTTCGCGGAAGGCGCAAACCTGGCCAACTATGTGGGCCGACACTTCATTGACTTTGAGGGCATGGCGAAACTTTTTGTCGGCGGCCCTGTGTACGCGTATTTCGGACGCTATGGTGAACTGGTGCTTGCGGCCACGACGCTGGCATTTGGCTTTCTTTTCCTGCGCTTCCTTTACCAACGCAAAATCTTCCTGCGCGTCTGAGTATGCTATCCATCGGGACCCGGATTGCTGAGAAATTGTTTTCTCGCGCGCCCGCCTGTACTTGACGCTGTGCGGGTGATTTATCTTACAATATTCCTTTGAGATAGCTTATGCGCTTCTCTTCTGGAAACCGTTCAATGGCATATCGAAGCATGGTTCTCGGCATTTGCTGGTAGTGCTTCGATAAAAAAAGCTCCAGTTCTGAGCTGTTTCGCTTGCCCACTTCCCTCAGCATCCAGCCTGCGGCCTTGTGAATCAGCGCTTCCCTGTCATAAAGCAGCAACTCCGCAAGCGCGAATGTATCCATAAACTCGCCCTGTCGGATGAAATGAAATGTCGCCACAATTGCGATTCTTCGCTCCCAAAGGCTTTCCGACATGGCAAGCTTGTAGAGCGGCGCCCTGGGGATGTTTCGCAAAAACCTGCCGACAATATGCTCCGCCGATACATCGACCAAATCCCAATTATTGATATAACGGGTATTTGAAAGATAGAGATCGAAAATCAGCGCTCTTTCCGGCTCGTTACCCCGCAAAAAGCGACGCATGAGCATCAGGAGGGCAAGCAACCGGTCTTCATGAAATTCAGACTCAAGCAACCGGATAACCTGCGCCAAAGGGGCATCGTCAAGTGAGATGGAAAGCTTCCGCAATACCGGAACACGAATTCCACGGAACAGGTCGCCCTCGCCATACTCACCAAGCCCGGTCTTGAAAAATCTTTGAGCGTGCGCTGCCGCCTCTGAATCAGAGAGGGCTTCAAGTCTCTTACGGATCAAGTCTGCTATTTGTCGCGCTGGTGCGTTTGCCGGCGAATCCAGGCGAACCCGGGACGCGGCGAGATTGTTCAAAGTGATTTGGCGCCCAGGAGGATTTGGCTGATCTGCTCGACTTTCGCCTGCGGGCCGCGGAACGCCCAAACCTGCGCCTCGTCGTCGCAGCGAAGCCGGCCTGTGCCGTGGCCGATGGCAGGTATATGATATTCCAGTTCGCTGAACTGCCCCAGGCCGCTGTTGACGTTGCAGGCCTGCACGGCAAAGCCGAAGTAATCCGTTTCGGTCCAAGGCACATCGACGTACTCGCCCGACGGATTTACCACGAAGTTCCTGATAATCAAGGCCCACTTGTCGCCTGCCGGGTGGATGTAGCCGACACGACCGCAAACCGAAGCCGCGCGCACACTGATCTTGTGCTCGCCTTTTTGGCGCATGCGGTAGCGAATGAGGTGTTCGGAAGTGAGGAGATCTTCCGCCGGTATCGTATCGATCGTGCTGAAAATGTGACGCGGCTCGCTGCGGCCGAATGTCGGGATGAGCAGGTCGCCGGCGTGGGGCATTTGAACCAGGTTCCAAAGGCCGATCTGGGCTTTGCTCGGAATCTTCGAGCCGGTAATCGCCAGCGAGGTATATTGGGTGTAGCCGGCGTATTCGACGCCGCTCAGGTCCAGTCCCCGCTCGTGGCGCAACGGATTGAGCGCCGACCCGAAGGACTTGGTAATCTTGAGCGGGATATCCTTTCCGAGTCGGGAAAAATGGACTTTCAGGCGATTGACCAAACTGAAGGCGCCGTCGCTTCCGATCACTTGGTATTTTCCGGGGTCGAGAGAGCGCTGCTGGAAGTATTTGTCCAGCTTTGGAAAATTGGGGAAGAACAAATCGGCTTCGGGCGCCAGCCAAGTGCGGTCGCCCCCTGAGTTGTGCCATTGGTCGCCGGTGTAGAACTCGCGAGCCGACTCCGCCGAATTCAGGGCGGTATGAGTCCAATAGAAATTTTCTTCGCTGCCAGCCGCAAAAAGACCGAGCACGCGCCCGCCGTAAGGCAGAACCAGAACCCGCGAGCCATCGGAGCTTTTGAACAGCTTTGTCGGCTTGCCGACCCGCTTGAGAACTTGAACGAGGTTTTTCATGGTTTAATAATAAATACTAAAATAACTCATATTGTTTCTATTGGGGCAAATGCTGATTGGCAAAGAATACCAATTGGATTTAACATACATCCGGCAACAAAACTTCGCCTCGAATTTTTTGATATAAGTTGCGAAAAGCGGAATGACATGAATGGACCTAGCAGGCAAGATATAGAAAAACTTATAGATTTCTATCAAACTGCTTTACAGATCGAGAATTCGAATTTTCTAATACATTGTTTTGCGGGGCAAAGTCGTTC
>JBAXTC010000090.1:0-16084 GCA_037130375.1 Verrucomicrobiota bacterium
GAAAGCGAGGGACTGCGCGTCAACCTTTTTCGACCTCAGCCAGGCACTCTTCGATGATGTCCAAGGCGCGATCCATTTCTGCGCGAGTGATCGTCAGCGGCGGGGTCAGTGTGAGAATGTTGCCCATGGTGATTTTGAAACTCAGGCCTTTTTCCAATGCGCGGTACATCACCCGCTCTGCCGCATCCCTGGCGTGCTCGCGTGGTTGGCCGCTTTTCCCCAGTTCTATCCCGAGCAGTAAACCCAGTCCGCGCCCGCCCTTGACCATCGGGTGGCTGGCTTTCATCTTGTCGATGCGGATAAGGGCGTGTTCACCGAGCACCCGCGCGTTCTCCAGCAAACCGTCGGCTTCGATGCACTCAATCGTCGCAAGTCCCGCGGCGCACGCAGCCGGGTTCTTCTCGTGAGTGTAGTGTCCCAGAGCCCGGTCGCCCATAAGGTCCAAATCCTCGCGCGCCAGCAGCGCCGCGAGCGGGAAAACGCCACCGCCCAAGCCTTTGCCGATCACCAGCATGTCCGGCACGATTCCGTAATGTTCGCAAGTAAACATTTTGCCGGTGCGACCCAGGCCATGTGGAATCTCGTCCAGGATCAGCAAAGCGCCGTGCCGGTCGCAGGCTGCGCGAATGATCTTCCAGTAATCCGGCGGCGGTATAAAGGGAATGCTGCGCACGGTTTCAGCGATCACTGCGGCGACATCGCCTTCTTTTTCCAAAACATATTGGATGTAATGGGCACATTGGAGCGAACACTGAGTTCCGCAATGGAAAGGGCAGTGAGAGGGATCGGGGGGCGGCACATGCTCGGTGCCTGGAAGCAGGGGACCGATGTTTTGGCGGAAAATGGCTTCGCCGCCGATAGAGATGGCGTCGAGTGAAGCGCCATGGAATGAGTCCCACATCGAGATGGTTTTGAACCGGCCAGTGGCAACCCGGGCCAGTTTCAGCGCCATTCCAATGGCTGTGGTGCCTCCCGGGGCAAAGAGGACTTTCTTGAGGTTGCCGGGCGCGAGTTGAGTTAGCTTCCTGGCTAGTTTGATCGCCGGAAGGTTCGTGTACCGACGCGTGCAAAACGGCAATTCATCGAGTTGCGCCTTGATGGCTTCAATCACACGGCGGTTTCGGAATCCGACCTGATGGACGTTGTTTCCATGGAAATCCATGTAGCGGCGTCCTTCGAGGTCTTCCACATAAATCCCATCGCAACTTCTGAAGACATTCAGACAGGGGGTTGAGAGAGACTGGTGGAGAAAGTACTTTGCATCTTCCTCCAACCAGGCCCTGGTTTCCGCACTGATATTGTCGGCGAGCCACTGTTTGCGATGTGGGGACAAATTCAGATCCCCCTCGGATTTGAAGGCCGAGACGTCCGGTTGCTGGTCTGGCGAATTCACTTCAGCGCTGTCTTAGTTAGGGTTTGCCACGGGGGCGGCGCGGCTCAGGGACGCTCTCCGACGGCCAGCCGCGCGTTGATTTTATCAAGCAGGGGCGAAACGTCGGCGATGCCGTCCACCACATAATGCGCGCCGGTCTGAGACATCCGCTGGTAGGCGCGCGCAAGGCGGGTGTTGCGAACCTCAGGGTCCAGGGCCGAGATTTGGTCCTCGAGCAGACCTATTTCGTTGCCGGTCTTGGCGATGCCGATGGTCCACATGCCCGCGTTTAAGCCTTCCTCGATGTCGGGCAACGTGTCGCCGATCTTCACGAAGGCTTCCATTGGGTATGTTTGGAGGTTGATGGCATTTTGGAGGCACATGAACGGGTGTGGCCGGCCGGCAGGCACCTGCGTGGCACAGACAGTGGAATCAGGGACGTAGCCGCGCCGCTTGGCCTCGGATTGCAGGATGTCCATCATTTCTTCCGTATAACCCGTAGTGGAACCAATTTTTAGCCCGCGCCGCCGGAAATCGGCAACGGCTTCCAGAGTCCCGGGGATCAAATCCGCGTATTGCGCCAGACAGTCCAATTGCAGAGGTATGAAGTCCTTGAACATGGCTTCCACATCCTCTTCGTTGGGTTTGCGCCCGTATTTTTGCGCCCAGCGGGTGGCAACCCCCTCATTTTTGGAGATCTGCCGGATGTGAACTTTCTTATGGGCGCCCATCGGTTCGCGAGCTTCACCGATTGTGATTTCGACGCCCTTTCTTTTGAACACCGACATGAAAACGATTGCAGGCGCCATGCAGCCGTAATCCATGGTGGTGCCGGCCCAATCCAACAGCACGGCCTTGAGGGGGCCGCGATAACTTCGGTGAAAGATGAATTCCATATATGTTTTCGTGATTTTGGTTTATTGCCTAAATTTTGTCACCCGGAATTTCCGGGCAGGGGATGCCTGATGGTATGCTTGTTCCATCGTGTGGCCATGATAACGCCTCCCAACAGAGCCAGCACCACAAACACATAAAACAGTTGGTTCCAACCGTAGTTCTGGGCGACGTAGCCGACCAGGTATGAAGAAAACAACTGGCCTACTGAACTGACACCGTCAATGAACCCCGACGCCTTGCCTACACCCCACCGGGCGCCGACATCCTGGGATGCTGCGCCCTGGAGCAGCGTATCCGGCCCGTAGTTCATGACCCCGATCAAACAAATGCTCATCGCCACTCCCATGGACCCCAGTTCGGCGAGTATCGGGTGGATAAAGCACGCTCCGGCCAGGCCCCACATCATCAGCGCTGCCACGGGGAGGCGTCGCGATTGCATGAACTTGTCGGAAAAATAGCCGCCCAGCAGCGCTCCGCCGAAACCCGCCAACTCGAAAAGCGAGGAGGTGTAGCCCGCTTGACCGGCCGAGTATTTCAGTTTTTGGGTCAGGTAAAGAGGCAGCCAAAACAGGAATGAGTAGCGGGTTACCTTGGAAAACAACGCCCCCACCGCGACCGTCCAGACCTCCGCGTCACCGAGCATCTGGAAGTAAACCCTGGCGGTTTCAGAAAAAGAGGGTTGGCGGCATGCACCATCTGGCTTTGTTTGAAGCTGATCTTCCTTCGCAAGAATCTCCGGCAGTCCGGCGTCCGAGGGCTGATCCCGAACCAAGGCGCAAAACACCACTGTCACCACGCCAAGTGCTACTGAAGGGATCCAGAACCCGCGATGCCACCCCCAACTGGGAAACAGCCACGGGCTGGTTACGACGAACGTGGCGAAGATGGTGCCGACGAATCCTCCGATGACATAGTTGGTGGTCCACCACGCCATGACCACCCCGCGCTCACGATGACGGAACCACGATGCCATGGTCTTGACCAATCCCGGCCAACCAGCCGACTGCCCGATGCCGTTGAAACAGGCCAACATGGTCAACAAGGCGAGCGAGGTGGCGAAGCCCATCATCAGGTTCGAGACCACCGCGACGAGCAGGCCCAGGGTAACGATTAACCGGCTGCCAAAGCGGTCCGCCAGCACGCCGAAGCCGAATTGGCCGAGCGCATAGAGCAGGCTGTAACCGAAAAAGATGTTGGCAAGCTGCAGGTTTGAATAACCCAGATTCACTGACAGCAGCGGCATGGTCACGCTGAGGTTCTTCCGGCAGAGATAGAACCCCGCGTAAGCCAGCCACGTAACGGTGAAAATTCTCCACCGCCACACCCGCTGTGCTTTAGTCAGTTGCTCGTTCACCAGTTTCAATCAAGTCAAGTCAAGGTCAGGTTACGGTTTGCCAACGTCCGCGATCGCCAGGTCCCCGGTTTCCCGGTTAGCCGCAGCTAACCGGGACGGCACAGCCCATTTCGACCAACGTCCGGCGAATCGCACCAACCAGTTGTTCGAGGTCAGGCGGGAACAGACGACCGATGTTGCCAACTCGGAAAGTATCGACCTGCGTCAGTTTGCCGGGGTAAATGATGAATCCGCGGTCGCTGAGTTTTCGGTAGAAAACATCGAACGCGAATTTCGGATCCGCCGGCGTGTGAAACGCGGTGATGATGTAACTCTGGACGGAGGCAGGAAGAAAAACCCGGAACCCCAACTCGCGCATCCCGGTCACGAGCGTTTCGTGGTTAAGGCGGTAACGGTCACCGCGTGCGGGCACTCCCCCTTCCTGATCCAGCTCATCGAGAGCCTGGCTGAAGGCGAGCAGCGCGTGGGTGGGAGGGGTGTAACGAAACTGGCCGTTCTTCTGGAAGCCCTTGAACTGCGCGAGCAGATCCAGGCTCAGGCTTCGCGCATAGCCCTCGCAAGCAAGGAGCTTTTCGCTGCGGCAAAGCACGAAGCAGAAACCCGGAACCCCCTCCACGCACTTGTTGGCCGAGGAAATCAGGAAATCGATGCCGCATCCCTCAAAGTCGATCGGCACTGCCCCAAAGCTGCTCATCGCATCCACCACGAAGATTTTCCGGTGCTTCCCGGCGACCTGGCCGATTGCCTCGATGGGGTTGAGAATGCCTGTGGTGGTTTCGCAATGGACGGCCGCGACGTGCGTCACAGCGCGGTCCTGCGCCAGCAATTGGTCCAGTGCCATCGGGTCCACGGGCTGATCTTCCCGCGCGCGGAGAACCGCGTGAGCGATCCGGGCGTGTGTCAGCATTTGCACGATCCGTTCGCCGTAGGCGCCGTTGGCGAGCACCGCCACTTTGCCCTCCGGCGGCACGCAAGTTTGGAACACGGCCTCGACACCAAATGTGCCGCTGCCTTGGAGCAGCACCGTTTCCCATCCATTCTCCCGCGAGACACCTGCCAGTTTCAGGAGCCGCTCCCGCATGTCGGCCACCAAAGAGTTGAACTCAGAGTGCCACGAGCCTGCGTCATGCAGCATGGCTTTCTTGACGCTCAGACTGGTGGTGAGCGGGCCCGGAGTAAACAGCAGTTTATCCTTTGCCCTGGGCAAAGCAGCTTGAGACGAGCACGATCCACATTCCGATTTGGGTCTTGTCATGTGGGGATTCTAGTTGGACTCATTTGGTTTGGCACGAACAACCTCTCGCTGGGAAACTTTAGATCACTGCCACAGCAAGGGCCAACATGGGTAAAAAGGGCTAACAGCCAACCCACAAATCCCTCCCGCTAAACACGCTAAAAACGCTAAAATAAGCAGCCATCCCGAAAGGAGATAAGAGCGTCCGGCACCCATCAAGGTTCCAGTCTGTTCCGGTTTGCCGCAAACTGAAACAAACTGGAACCTTGAAGTCCCTTTCCGCACTACTCGTTTGCGGGGTTCACTCCCAGTCCGACGGGCGCAGGTCTGCCTTGGCTTCCTTTATGCCACGCTCAAGCACACGCACAAGCCCCAGGTTCGGGCTGCGATCGGGTGTGAAGGCAGAGGATAGGCAGCGATGGAAATTCGGAGGCCAGGGGCGCGACATGGACGTATGGGTGAGAATTGCTTAGCAATAGCAGGGGCCATGTCTGAGCGCCACAATGACCTGGCGCGAGGAGATATTATGGAGTGCGCCGGCAGAGCGCTTAGCGGCGACGGCGCTTTGGCTTGGTTTGTTCGATGTTGTGGGCCCCCAGCGGGGTGCTCGCGAGCCATTGCGCCAGGATGGGTTGGGGCGGGTCAACCATGGCGGGCAGACTGGCCAGCGCAGGGGCGAAGATCAGAACTCCGGTATGGTCGCAAAGCGTCGCCTCACCCGGCTCGGGCTGCCAGAACCAGGGAGCGAAGTTGCTCGGAACCCAGGTTGGAACGGGGGCCTCATCACCCGAGTCAAGCGCCCGCCGCCAGGAGCGGTTCGTCTTGTGATCGAGATCAAAGACCTCCTCCAAAGCCTTCGATGTGCAAATAAATCCATCCGTTGGTATCCTGGCGGCGGGCCTTCTGCAACCAGGCGCGCTGCTGGTTGGAAAGCTCACCCGCCCGGACTGGAGCAGCGCCGGCCAGCAGGCAGAGGGCGACGCAGCACAGTGCGGCACGCAAGCAGAGTGTTTTCAAAGCTTCTTAGCGCTCGCCAAGCGCTGATTCGTCCGGCACTTTTGCGGCAATTCAGATGTCTAATCACAACCAGTCGAAATCCATGCCGTCGTTTCAACGCTGGCTTGGGGGAGTGCTCCGAAACCGTCTGGTGCTGGCGGGCGGCTGCATTCTCGTCCTGCTCGTCCTCTCGGCGCTGACAGCGCCGCTGTTGGTGAAGGTTGGCTTGCTGCCCAGTCCCATCCAACAGTTCTCCACCGGCCTTGACGAGGACGGCATGCCGCTCAGTGCGGGCGGGAAGTTTTTGGCCGGCACCGACAACCTCGGCCGCGACGTGTTCAGCCGCGTGCTGTTTGGGACCCGGGTGTCACTCACGGTCGGCGTGGCGGCGATGCTGACGGCGACGCTCATCGGCGTGGTGGTTGGGGTCGTGGCGGGGTATCGCGGCGGCAAACTGGACCTGCTGCTGATGCGGTTCACGGAGATGAACATGACGCTGCCGGCCATCCTGCTGGCGGTGGCGTTCGCCGGCGTGATGGATGGGCGCATCCTCCATCTGCATCCCAACGGACTGCCGTGGCACTGGCTCGACGTGGAGTTGAAGCGCGGCATGGTCAGCTTGTTTCTCATCATCGGTTTTGTTTGCTGGCCCGGCATGGTGCGGGTAATTCGCGCGCAGGTGATGACCTTCAAGGAACGGGAATTCATCATGGCCTCCCGGGCGCTCGGCGCTTCGGATGCGCGGCTGATTTGTCGCCACATCCTGCCGAACATCCTGCCGACGATCATTGTGATGGCGGTCATGCTGACGGCGAACACGATCCTGCTCGAGGCCGGTCTGGGCTATCTCGGTATCGGCGTGCCGCCGCCCGCGCCGACGTGGGGATCAATGATCACCGATGGCCAGCCCTACTTCATCACCGCGCCGCATCTCGTCATCGTGCCGGGCATCGCCATCGTGCTGACGGTCCTCGCGTTCAATCTTCTCGGCCAGGGCTTGCAAGAGGTGCTCGATCCGAAGCGGAGGGGATGAGCACGGATTTTGAACAGAAGAAAACAAAGGGAACGGAGTTCATGGCCAAGGAAGCGATTTCAACGCAAAGGCGCAAAGAGGCAAAGGCGCAACGGAACGAATTGCTGCCGCCAGCCCCCATCTTCGGCGCGCCCAGGGAAGATTTCTTAACGCTGAGGACGCGGAGGTTTTCGCCGAGGAACGTCGAGCGGGATGGCTTTGTGGCCTTTGCGAAAACCTTCGCATCCTCAGCGTTGAATCCGGTGCTGGGGATTCGGTCTCGGCCTCGCCGACTTCATTGCGTCTTTGCGTTAATTCCCCGGCCTTCGTTTCCTTCGTTCGCTGCTGTGGTCATTCTGTTCCTGAGCTTGTTCTGCAGGGCTGCTTCGCCCACTGCTTCGTTGCCTCGGAAAGTTCTCCGCCTCGCCCGCCCAGCCGACCCGAGATCACTCGATCCCGCGCTTTTCGACAGCAACCAGGATGGACTGCTGAACGTGCTGCTTTTCCAGGCGCTGCTCGATATCACCAACCGGACGGAAGTCATCAACAATCAAACCCGCGATTGGAGTGTCAGCACGGACCAACGCACATACACCCTGCATCTGCTGCCCGGGTTGAAATTTTCCAATGGGCGCCCAGTCACGGCGGAGGATCACGTCTATTCGTTGGAACGATTCTTTGATCTGGCCTTGCCGTCCGGGAAGGGCACCTACGTCCGCAACATCAAAGGAGGCAGAGCTTTCAGCGAAGGGCGCACGAACCACGTCTCGGGCCTGCGCGCCCCTACTCAGGACACTTTGGAGATCGAACTCGATGAACCGGACCTCACTTTCAAATACGTTCTTGCCGAGGATTGGGGCAAAGCTGTGGCACGGGAAACCTTGGCCAGGCCATCCGCCGATTGTGGGCCGCGCCCGGTCTGCACCGGCCCTTATGTGGTCAAAGATTGGGTTCGGGGCGCACGCATCCGATTCGAGAAGAATCCGTATTACTTCCGACCGGAGCGCCAGTTCTTCGACGAGATCGACGTGATGATCGGCGGCGACGAATCCACCCATTTGATGATGTTCGAGCGAGGGGAGTTGGACATCGCCAATATCACGGGCGTCGGCGTGCCGGTGTCGGATTTCAAGCGGCTCAGTCGCGATCCCGTCTGGAAAGATCGGATCGAGCAATCGCCTGCGTTCACCCTGGGCTACCTCTGCCTGAACACAGAAATGCCGCCACTAGACAAGGTGAAAGTGCGGCAGGCCATCGCCTGCGCCGTGGACAAGGGCCACCTCCAGCGACTGAGCCCGCATTTGATCGATTCCGGGACTGGCCTGCTCAACCCAATCATCCCGGGCTACGATCCGTCCATCCGGGGACACGCGCATGACACCGACCGCGCCCGGCAGCTCCTACGCGAGGCCGGTTATCCCAGTGGCTTGCCGGGAACACTCGAGCTGGTGCACGACGACCGGCAACACATCACTCGTTGGGCCCAAGCCCTTCAGGCCGACCTGAAAAGCGCTGGCATCGGGATCACGCTTCGCCCGGTGAACAACTCCCAAATGGGTTCAATTACTGGCGTCCGCCGCAGGGTCTCGATGTACATTGCCGATTCCAACGGCACTCTCCCCGATCCGAAGGACTGGCTCGCCCTATCTTTCCACAGCAAATTCATCAGTGAAACAGATTCCTACAACGACTCCTTTTACAGCAATCCCATCGTGGACCGGCTGCTGGATGAAGCCGGTCCTTGCGCGGATGTAACGCGCCGGTTCGAACTGTATCACGAGGTCGAACGCATCGTGTTGCGGGATGCACTCTATGTGCCGCTCGGGCATCGCAAACTTTTTGCGCTCCGGCAGCCGTGGCTCAAAGGAAATCTGATCGAACCGATCTGGTGGTACCGATTCGACCGGGTGTGGATGGAACCGTAAATGAAACAGAAGCGAACCCAGGCAACGAAGCAAAGGTGTTGTAGTCTCCCAACACCGTTGCGGAGTTCGCCTTGGAGTGCTCCGCCTTTGTTTTCTTCGTTCGCTTCGGTGGTGATTTCGCTCCTGCTTGGGTTCGCCACGGCTGCTTTGCCCGCCGCCGAAACACGCCAGCGCGGCGGGACGTTGCGGCTCGCCCGGGTCAATGACCCGACCACCCTTGACCCGGCACTGGTCTCCAGCATGGTGGATGTCCTCATGCTTCCGCTGCTCTACCAGCCCTTGATTGATTTTCGGGGCGGGGCCAACCTGGCGAACCACCTCGCGACGAACTGGAGCGTCAGCCCCGACAAGCGCGTGTTCACCTTCCAACTCCTGCCAGGCGTTCGCTTCTCGAACGGCCGCGAGGCGACGGCTGAAGATTACGTCTTCACGCTCGAACGTTCCGTTATCGTTCCTTCGTTCTTGCAGCAATACGCCATGCAGATCAAAGGCGCGCCGGCTTTTCTGGCGGCGAGGACCAATGAAGCCGCACAACTCAAAACCAACACCGCGGCGGGCCGGGGCCGTTGGATTGAACCCACGAGCCTTGCCGGCGTCTCGAGTCCTTCCCGTTACACCCTGGTCGTCGAACTCGAAAAGCCCGACACCACCTTCAGTTACTGGATGGCGAATTGCTTCGGCATGGCGGTAGCGCGCGAGAAGCTGCCGGACCCTTTGAAAGATGTCGGCCAGCATCCCGTCGGCACGGGGCCGTATGTCGTCAAGGAATGGGTTCGCGGCGTGCGCCTGCGCTACGAACGTAATCCGTATTACTTCCGGCCCGAGCAACAGTATTTCGACGCGATTGAAGTCATGATCGGCGGGGACGAATCGACGCACCTGATGATGTTTGAGCGGGGTGAACTCGATCTGGCGAGCATTCAGGCCACCGGCGCACCAGAGGCGGATTTCCTGCGGCTGCACAAGGAACCGCGCTGGAAATCCGGCTGGACCAATGCGCCCATGTTCCATTGCATCATCATCAACCTGAACACCGAGATGCCACCCCTGAACGACATCCGTGTTCGTCAGGCCATCGCCCATGCGCTCGACCGAAACAAATTTCAGCGCATGAACGGCGAGCGGGTCGCGCCCGGACATGGCGGCATCACGCCGCTCATGCCGGGTTTCAATCCGGAACTGCAATACCCGGCTTACGATCCGGAGCGGGCGCGCGCCTTGTTGCGCGAGGCGGGCTATGCGAAGGGCCTCCCGAAACCGCTCAAGTTCTGGCATATCAACATCCAACTCTATCGCCGCTGGGCGACGGCCATTCAGGACGACCTGGCGAAGGCAGGCATGGCGATTGAACTTCAGGAAGTTTCCCAATCCGTGTTCGACAACATGACGGGGCGCAGGAACGGCGCAGAGATGTCGCTCTTTGCATGGACCGCGGGGACGCCGGATGCCAGCTACTATTTGCTGCCGTTTCACAGTCGCTTCATCTCGGAAGAAAGCTCGCAAAACGGCGCGTTCTACCACGATGCCACGGTGGACCGGTTGCTCGATGAGGCCGCCGTCAGCGTGGATGAACCGCAAAGACTGGCACGGTACCGACAGGTCGAGCAGAAGCTGGTGAGCGAAGGCACCTTGATCGTTCTCGGCCATCAGAATCTTTTCGCACTGCGGCAGCCGTGGCTCAAAGGGCCGTTGCTGGAACCGATGTGGTGGTTCCGCCTCGACCGTGTATGGTTTGAAAAGTAAATGCAACAGAGGCAAACAAAGGGAACGAGCTCTACCAACAGGCCGAAGAACTCATCGTGCGCGATGCCCCGTGGGTGTTTCTCGGCCATCAAAACCTCTACGCCTTACGCCAGCCCTGGCTCAAAGGACCGCTCATGGAGCCAATCTGGGCTTACCGCTTCGATCGCGTGTGGATTGAAAGGTAAATGAAACGGAAGCAAACCAAGAGAGTGAAGGTGACGCGCAGCCGTCACCAGGCAATTTCGCGGAGATGCCACCGAACACATGCGCCAGTCGTTCCTTTGGTCCATCCGGCGTTGCCGGTGCTGATTTCGCCGCGGATTGGCGGGTTTCGACCGCATCCCGTCTGGGGGATGCGACTTGAACATTGGTGGGCGACGGATTCCCAGAAGAAGTGATGGCCACTCGCAGCAATGATCGTTAGCCTCTGCAGCGGCTTCACGAACTTAAACAAAAGCTATGCTCTTACGACTCAGCAATCGCTTGTTCTGGTCGGCCGTGACGTTGCTCGGCACGGCGGTGCTCACGTTCTTCCTGGTCAATGCCGTGCCGGGAGATGTGGCGAAGATCATCGCCGGTCCGAAAGCGTCCGCCGACGTGATCAAGGAGATCCACACGAAATTCCATCTCGATGAACCGCTCTGGAAACGCCTGGGCTATCATTTCAACGACCTGGCGCACGGAGATTTGGGGCATTCGTTCGTCACGGATCAGCCGGTGGCCGAAGCCATTCTGACGCGGCTGCCGACGACCGCCGCGTTGTCCGCCCTGGCCATCGTTATGTGGATGCTCTTGGCTGTGCCGCTGGGCGTGCTGACCGCCAAGTATAGCGGGTCGTGGTCTGACCGCCTCGCGCTAGTCCTGGCCACCCTGTCCCTCTCGCTGCCCGCCTTCTGGCTGGCACGCATGTTGCAGTATTGGCTTTCTTACAAGCTCGGTTGGTTTCCGGTTGCGGGGTTTCGCACCTTCACCCATTTGCTGCTGCCCGCCTCGGCGCTCGCGTTGCTGACCGTGGGCTATTACGCCCGGCTCGTTCACAGCAACATGACGGAAGTGCTCAACAGCCCTTACATCCGCGCCGCCCGGGCGAAAGGCGCCTCCGAAACGGCGGTGCTGTTCCGACACGGCCTGCGCAACGCGATGATCCCTGTGATAACGGTTTTGGGCATGGACGTGGCCGGATTGCTCGGTGGGGTGATCTTCGTGGAAAATGTCTTTGCGCTGCCGGGCATCGGCACGCTCGCCGTGCAAAGCGTGTTCAACCTCGATGTGCCGATCATCATGGGCACGGTGCTGTTCAGTGCGGTCGCGGTCGTGGCCGCCAACCTGGTCGTGGATATTCTCTACCGGTGGATTGATCCGCGCATCAAAGCGGCGCACTGACGACATGCCTCTCCTCGAAATCAAAAACCTCCAAATCGAGTTCGGCTCGGGTCTCAGTGTCGCCCGCGCCGCGGACGGCGTTTCCCTCATGCTGGAGGCCGGCAAGACCCTCTGTCTCGTCGGCGAAAGCGGCTCTGGCAAGAGCGTCACCGCGCTTTCCATTGCCAAGCTCGTGCCCGCTCCGCCCGCCCATTACGTCGGCGGCGAAATCCTGCTCGAAGGCCGCGACGTGTTGAAGATGTCCTCGCGCGAGTTGCGCGAGATTCGCGGCGGGCTGGTGAGCTACGTCTTCCAGGAACCGGGCGCGTCGTTGAACCCCGTATTCCGCATCGGCGCGCAGATCAAGGAATCGCTCAAGTACCATCGGCCCGCGGTTGCCAACGACGCCGAAGTCATCCGCCTGTTGAAGCTGGTGGGCATCCCCGCGCCGGAATCGCGGCTGAAAAATTATCCGCACGAAATGTCCGGCGGCATGCAGCAGCGGGTAATGCTCGCGATGGCGCTGGCCTCGCAGCCGAAGCTGCTCGTGGCGGACGAACCCACCACCGCGCTCGATGTCACGATCCAGGCCCAGATCATCGAACTGCTGCGCGATTTGCGCCGCCAACTCGGCATGGCCGTCCTGCTGATCACCCACAACCTCGGCATTGTGGGCGACCTCGCGGATGACGTGGCGGTGATGTATGCGGGACAGATCGTCGAGCACGGCCCGGTGCGCGAGGTTATCCAGCGCCCGCTGCATCCCTACACGCAGGCGCTGATCCAGTCCGTGCCCGAACTCGATACCGAAGTGGCATGTTTGACGGCGATTCCCGGCACCGTGCCGTTGCCCGGCGCTTACCCCAGCGGCTGCCGCTTCCATCCGCGTTGTCCAAAGGCACGCCCAGATTGCTCGCAGGCCGCGCCTGACCTCTCGCAGGTGGAACCGCAACGCTGGGCGCGATGTCCGTATTGGAATTGGAAGGCGAATGCCCTGGCGTGACTTGACACTCGGAATACAACCAGCACTGAAGGGTCTCCATGCCACTGCTCGAAATTCAAAATCTCAAAGTCCACTTCCCGGTTCGACAGCCCTGGTTTGGCCGCGCAAAGGAATTCGTCCGCGCCGTGGACGACGTGAGCTTCGCCATCGCACCGGGCGAAACCGTTGGCCTGGTCGGCGAGAGCGGTTGCGGCAAGACCACACTCGGCCGCGCCGTCATCAAGCTGATCGAGCCGACCTCCGGCCGCATTGTGTTCGAGGGCGAAGACATCGCTACCCTGAGCGGCGCGGAACTGCGCGCCCGCCGCCGCCGGTTCCAAATGATTTTCCAGGATCCCTACGGCTCATTGGATCCGCGTCTCACCGTGGCCGCCAGCATCGGCGAAGCGCTGGACATTCACGGCCTCGCTCCCGACGCCACCGCACGCCGCCAACGCATTGATGCCTTGTTGAAAGATGTGGGACTCGATCCTTCCCACGCACCGCGCCTTCCGCACGAATTCAGCGGCGGACAGCGCCAGCGCATCGGCATCGCGCGCGCCCTGGCGGTCGAACCTCGACTCATCGTTTGCGACGAGCCCGTCAGCGCCCTCGACGTGAGCGTGCAGGCGCAAATCATCAACCTGCTCCAGCATCTCCAACGCGAACACAACATCGCGTATCTCTTCGTGGCGCACGATCTCGCGGTGGTGAAACACATCAGCCGCCGTATCCTCGTGATGTATCTTGGCCGCATCGTCGAGTCCGGCGATGCCAGGGAACTCTGTCGCTCGCCGAAGCATCCCTACACTCGGGCCTTGCTCTCGGCTGTTCCCGTCGTGGATCCCGATTCCAAACGCCAGCGCATTCTCCTTGCTGGCGATGTGCCTTCGCCCATCCATCCGCCGGGCGGTTGCCCTTTCCATCCGCGCTGTCCCGTGGCCGAAGCGCGCTGCAAAACCGAAGTGCCCTCCCTGCGCGAACTCGCCCCCGGCCATCATGCCGCATGTCTGGCTTCGAGCCGGATAGCCAGGTCCACGTATGCTTTATGAACACCAAAGACTTTATTCGTCTCGGCGTGCCGCTGGGTGAAGCGACCCGGCGGGCAACGGATTTCATCAGCAGATTTATTCTCGCCGGTGGCGATAAAACCCGTTTGGAAGAGGAAGTGAAGGCGATCATCGCCAATCCGTCCGCTTTTACGGGGGACAGCCTGCGAGGCGAATTGGCCAGAGCGGTGCTGAATGCTCCTCCGCCACCACGCGCCGAGCCAGTCAAATACCGCCAGTGGGGCGAGGGACTGGAGCACGAGGCTGTCATGCAGATGGAAAGGGCCTGCCTGCTGCCGGTGGCGGTGGCGGGGGCCCTGATGCCCGATGCCCACGTCGGCTACGGTCTCCCGATCGGCGGGGTGCTGGCCACCGAGAACACGGTGATTCCCTACGCTGTAGGTGTGGACATCGCCTGCCGCATGAAGATGACGGTGTTGGATATTCCCGCCCGCAACCTGGAGCATCACCAGGACCGCCTGACGCGGGCCATCGAGGCCGAGACGCGCTTTGGAATCGGGGCCTCGTTCAAGCACCGCCGCCAGCATGAGGTTTTAGACGCGGATTGGGAGGTAAGCCCGGTTACCAAGCAGAACAGAGACCGGGCTTGGTCGCAGCTCGGCACCAGCGGCAGCGGCAATCATTTCGTCGAGTTCGGGCTGTTCACCGCTCATGGGGAAATTCATGGACTCGCACCGGGAACCTATGTGGCACTGCTTTCTCACAGCGGCAGCCGCGGCACGGGCGCCGCCGTGTGCGACCACTACAGCAAGCTCGCCTTCAGCCAGTTCCCAGACCTGCCGAGCGAGTTGAAGCGCCTGGCCTGGTTGTCGTTGGATTCGGAGGAAGGCCAGGAATACTGGGCGGCGATGGAGTTGATGGGCCGTTACGCCGCTGCGAACCATGCGCTCATCCACAAGCACGTCGCCGCCAACCTTGGGGCCGAGGTGCTGCTGGACCTGGAAAACCATCACAACTTCGCATGGAAGGAGCGGCACGTCATCAACGGTGTCGAAAAGGAAGTCATCGTTCACCGTAAAGGAGCAACCCCTGCCGGCCAAGGGGTGCTGGGCATCATTCCCGGTTCGATGGCGTCCCCGGGCTTCGTCGTGAGCGGCAAAGGCAACCCGGAATCGCTGAACTCAGCCTCTCATGGCGCTGGCCGGGTGATGAGCCGAACGCAGGCGACCAGGACCTTCGACTGGAAAAAAGTGAATGCGTTCCTGCGGGAGAAGGGCGTGACGCTGATCTCCGCCGGTTTGGACGAAGTGCCGATGGCCTACAAGAACATCCACGAGGTGATGGCCGCCCAAAACGATCTGGTGACCATCCTGGGTCAATTCGATCCGAAGCTGGTCAAGATGGCACCTCATGGCGAGCGGGCGGAAGACTGACTTGGTTGCAAACATGTTTCGCCCCCCCTGGGGCCCGGCAACGCCGTAGTCTTGGAAATCGAAGCGGAGCACTCATCCAGTTGATCAACACGGACGACCGAGGGGAGCCGCAACCCAGCTCGTTGCTGGTTGCCTGATCCGGGGGTCACTCTCTCACCGCTTCCGGCTCCGGCAGGGTGAACGTGGGTCTCTTCTTCATAAATCCAAAACCTCTTCCGGCGTATGAATGCGGATGCGCGGCAAGCCGGCGCGCTCATTCACCGCGTTGATACGTTCGACCTTCCGCATATTGACCAAATGAGCCATGTTCCAGCCTTCCATCACCTGCCGCTTGTCGGGCGCGTCTTCGGCAAACAGGAAATTGGGCACCGTCGTCTCAAGGTAAGGCCTCATTGGCGCTCAGGCGATCAAGGTGTTGATCATCTCATCAGATCATCGTCGAAGCCTCGCCATCATTTCACTGTGGGGGACCGCCTCGACCTGGCCGGTTTCAATCTGCTTATCTCGTTCGAGGGCCAGAGCCACGGCCGCCCCGTCATCCATCTCCGCTGTGGCCGCAAAGGGGTCTTCCAGGCTCTCCCAAAGAGATCCGGCCAACAGCGCCCTTTCCCGTGGCGACAGGCGCAAAGCCTCAACAGCAATCTGGTCAATGCTCATAACCCCACTTTACCCGAAAATCCGTCCAATGGAAGCCCGCTTTTAGCAAGGTCAGGGCGGATTCAAGAATCCACAAATTTGTAGCCGCCGACGGCAGTCGGCGCACT
>JBAXTC010000900.1:0-2916 GCA_037130375.1 Verrucomicrobiota bacterium
GGTAGAGGTTGTAGCCCGCCAGCAACTCGAAATCGTCCTGCATCCAACTCAAGTCCACCCGTCCCTCGCTTCCCGTTGCCTGAAGGTTCATCGACTCCGTGCCGGAAGTGATAATCTCGAAACGAAATCGCCCGGAGTCTTCGCCACACACAAGCCAGGGGTCATCTGCCGCACAGCTACCGACAATCCGCATCAGTTGGTAGCCGTCTCCGGTAATGGCAGTCACGTTGAAAGCGCCCACCCAGGTCCGCGCATCACGCCAGCCACCATCGACCGGATGGATGGTGTAGTCTGTCACGGGCATGTCCGGGCCAAACGTCACTTGCGGTTGCACGCTTGTGTTCATGTCGCGGTTGTAAGTAACAGTGAATATCACAGGCTCGGACCCCACTATGCTGACGTTGGCACCGCCAACGGTGGCGAGGCTCACACCCGCAACGAATGGAAAGGTGGACTGTGCGGGCACGGTGAGAAATGGCGCATAAACCACATGCGCCCTGTTGAAGTCGTCATTGAAATCGGTAATCGCCGCATCAATCAAAGTCGTTGAAGTTGTTCCCCAATAGTTGCTCACGATCCCTGCATATACGTTGCGACCCCACTGGTAGTATGGAGAGATGCGCATCCAGTGACCGACGTTCGGATCCCAGCACTTAGATAGAAAGGCGTTTTGACTGTATCGAGCATCGAGTGCGGCGCTTATTTCACTTCCGAAACTCGGTCCAGTGATCTGCCACGAAACCGGATGGTTGTTCATGTTGTCTTGGAGGAAAACCGTATTCCTGAGAACACCAATCCCCCACCCCTCGTAATCCAGCCAGCTTGAATCGACCAGACAGGTATCGACATTGCCGGGAGAGAAGCCCCAATTGCCGCCGCCCACAGGTCGCATCTTGTGGATAACCGTGTTTGACATGCACATGCTTCCGAGGCCACCTGCACCTTTATCGGTATCAAAGTAGCAGTGGTCGATGCTCGTAAGCAGACCGTACATTCCAGCGTATCCCAACTGTGGGTTGCGTATCTTGGTATACGAAAGCCGAGTTGTGCCTAAGTTATCGATGAAAGCGGTCCCGCCCCACGCCGCAATTGGAGAGGTAAAGAACTCCACCGGGTTGTTGCATGTACCTTGCGACAGGAGCGTGCCTTCAACCTGGATTTTGGCCGCATTGCCTTGCCCATACGGGTTGTTTGGATCAGGCGCTCCCCATTGCACCTGGGTTCCCTCCATGACCGTAACGGTTACGCCTTGAGGAATCAGTGTCTGTCCCGGCACCAACCATAAATCGTCGCTGGTCAGCACCATGTCTTGGGTGATGATCTTCGGCAACTGCCGGCCTCGCTGGACGATCAGGCTAAAACTGCTTTGGAAGGCGTAGTCGGTTGTGTCCGTGGGATCGAAGCCATTGCGGCAAATCATGTTCACGCGAAAAGGAATCACGTGATCGTTCGGGCATGTGTTTGTCACTTGGAAGCGGAAGGGATACCGGACGCCAGTAATGACCTGGTTACTGTAGATAAACCCATTGTCATCCCAATTGAAGGCACCGATCGCGCCGTAATCCACCACGTTGGTTAGCCAGGTGACGTAAGGATCAGCTTGGAACGCGCCTTGCGCCCAGGCATCAAGCGTAACGACGACGTTGCTGGCCTTACCCCAGTGGTTGCGGATAACGATGGCCAGGTCGATAGTTTCACCTGCATCCACCCGGCCGTCATTGTCATTGTTGGTAGCTTGGAGGCTGGTGTCAAAAAGCCAGTGCTCCTGGAACGAGAGTTCGGGCGTCGGCGCCACCATCAGGGCGGCGAGGGCGTTGGCGCCGGAGGCAGCATTGGCCGCAATCTGCCCCATGATGAACCGCGAGGAGTAAACATCCTTGTCGCTCCACTTGGTTCGCGCCAGAGCGGCAATGCCGGAGACAATCGGCGCAGCCATCGAGGTTCCGTCCCAAGCGGCATACTGGTTGTTCGGCAGAGTGCTCCAGATGTCCACGCCCGGCGCCGTGAGTTCGTATTCATGAGTGTCGTGCGGCGTGCAGTCGTAGTTGGAGAAGTCGGCCAGGCCTCCGCCAGGTTTTGACGCCATTACGCCCAGAACCCAGTTGTAGGCCGCCGGATACATGTCGGCACCAAAAGGACACGGCTGGTTTACTTTTGCGTCATTGCCCGCTGCGGCCACAAGGACGCATTGGCCGAAAGCCACCACCAGCGCGTCTTCCTCGATTTGCGATTTTCCGTAGCCACCGAAGGACATGTTGATGATGTCGGCCCCGTTGGCGACGGCGTAGATGATCCCCTCAGCGATGTCTGAGGTGGACAGCACGCCGGAGTATTGGGCGGCCTTGATGGCCATGATTTGTACATTGTAGGCCACGCCCACCACGCCGTTGCTGTTGCCTGCCTGCGCCCCAATGATCCCCGCCACATGCGTCCCATGACCGTGGTCGTCCATCGGGTTGCCGGAGTGGCTGCCGGTGACCGAAACCACCGCGCAACCATGCACATCATCTGCGAAGCCGTTGCCATCGTCGTCAATGCCGTTGCCGGGGATTTCGCGGCTGTTGGTCCACATATTGGCGGCCAGGTCGGGGTGGGTGTAGTCCACGCCGGTATCAATCACCGCCACCACGATGTCCCGGTTCCCGCCCGGCGGCAGACCCAGGCTGTCCAAGTAAGCCCACGCCTCAGGAATGTGTGCCGCCGGCAGGTGCCATTGCTGTGCGTAGAGCGGGTCGGTGGCGGCGGATGGCAGGTCCACCGGGTGCCGGATCATGTCCGGCTCGGCGCATTCCACATCGGGATCCTCGGCAAGCTTGTTCACCAGCGCCGGGATGTCTTCCCGGTCGCCGCATTTCGCCCGAAGCCAGCGGGTGAGGTCGGGCTTCCCGTCGCTGCTGCCGGCGACGGCTTTGGCCC
>JBAXTC010000901.1:0-2916 GCA_037130375.1 Verrucomicrobiota bacterium
CCGAGAAGCCGGTCGCGATGTTGGTGACGTTGACGCTGGACGGCACGTCCGAGTGGGGATCCAGCCGGAACCCCAGCAGATAGAGCCCACTCGGCGCGACCTCCGGCAGCCCGAAGGAATACCGCTGCTGGCCGGGAACCACGACCCGTTCGTCCACCGTGCCAATCAGGTTGGTTCCCCAGTAAACCGCCAGAAGACCGACTGCGCCGTTGGTGCTGTCGAACTGCGCCTCGAAGGTCACGAAATTGACCTGGTTCGTGACCGGCACGGCGAATGAAACCCAGACCGGCAGACCGCCGCCGCCGCCGTCTGGTTCAGGTCCTTTCGGCGCTGGGCCAACCCGGATGCCGGTCAGCAAACGGATGCGGTTTTTCACGAATTGAACTACGCCCGACAGGCTGGCTTGCCAAGCGAGTTGCCCGGGTTGGAGCGGCTCGTTCACGACCGCGGAGATTTCGTTTTGCACGACCATTGCCAGGTTGCCCAAGACCCGAGGCGGATCTCCACGATGATAGCTGCCGCGATTTGCCCAGCCGCCACCCTCCTTGCTCAACGGGAACCCGAGTCCTTCCGCGCCCGGCTGGCTGCCTGCCACAGTGTTCGAGTAGAACTCATGCGGCCAGTCGTGCCTTGAGATGATTTCAAACCACGGGAAGTTCAAGTCTGGCACGAAGCCAGCCAACGGGTCGAGCTGCGTGACGTTGACATTGTAGGCGTTGGCCAATCGCCCCTCTGTCAGTGACGGATGCACGTTCACCAGCCCGTCACTCAGGTAGTCATGGGCAAAGTAGCAGTCGGCCCAATCCGCTTTCGCTCCGTATTCAGAACGGCCCGGGTAGCCTACCTGCAAGTACGGGTCCAGGAAGGTCTCATGCACCACGATGCTGCTGCTGGGGAAGGCTTTGATCATGTCCGTCGCAGCTTGGATCAAGGCGGCGCCGGCGCTGTTCCCAATCAAATGCACATGGCTCCACCCTTGCATGACGATGTCGAGGCCCAGGTTCTTCCCCTCTTCGGCACCGTGCCCGGCAGCCTCATCGGGCAAGAGGGTGAATGAATTCGCCAGCCACTTGTAGCCCACGACCTGCCAGTTGGTGGGCGCGTTGCTGCCGACATAGTTGCTGATGCTTCCGGCAAAGTCGTTCAACCACGGCACGTCCACGGGGAACGGCTCCCATGGGGGACTCCACCCATGCGTGACCAGCACAAGGCTGTCCTTCCCGGCCTGCCTTGGTGGCAACGACGAAAAACTCAGCGGGACATGCGGATTCCCGTTCGCCGGGTCCGCGAGTACCACCAAGTCGGCCCCGGCGCTCTCGACCCAACCGCCTGCGTTCCAAACCACGACGGAATAGCGGCCAGCGTCGGAGGCCCGGACGGTGAAAGTCAGCGCGGCCATGTTAGCCCCCGGGATGTTCACGCCGTTCTTGCGCCATTGGCCGTAAAGTGGCGTCGTGCCCGTCACGGTCACGCTGAAGATCACATCCTCCCCGACCACCACCGCCTGGCTCTGAGGTGGAGTGAGAATCTGGGGCGGAATCAACACCGTCAGGCTGGCCACCCGGCTCGTCGCGGTGCCGGCGACGTTGGTGACTACTACGGTGAATTGCCCGGCGTCGGGCCACTGTACGTTCGCGAGCGTCAGCACCTTGCTCCTCGTCCCGGAGACGCCGTCGCCGTCGGCCAGTGCTGCGCCGTCCTTCCTCCACTGGTAAGCGAGCGGTGCCCTGCCGGTGGCGTTGACCGTGAACGTGGCTGTTGTGCCAGAAACACTCGTCACGCTCCGGGGATCTTCGACGATCGTCGGCGCGTTGGTAAACGGAAGCTGGCTTTCCACGAACCAGCCCGAGCCGTTGTTGCGCCCGCCAGTGACGCAGCCGCGCGCCCGGATCACACCGCGGGGCGGGGAAGAAGCCACTGCCAGTTGCCATCCGCCCGCCCGGCGAGTGCCCGCGCCCAGGCCGGTCCAGGTGAAACCGTCGGTGGAGACGTCAAAAGTTGTGCGCCAGGCTTCCGGGCTGGTGCCGCCACGCAGCCACGTGATGGTGGAACCGTCGAAGGCGAGGCTCTGGGTCGCGGGGCCGGTGTTGTTCAGCCGCCCAATGTAGTTGCGGGTCTGCCCGCCCAGCGTCGTGAACAGTCCGCCCACCAGGATTTTTCCATCCGTCTGTAGTGCCAGCAAACCCACCCAGTTGTTCGCTCCCGGATTGAACCCGCTGTCCAGGGTTCCGTCCGCATTCAACCGGGCAATCCGATTGCGCGTCTGCCCGCTCAGCGCGGTAAAACCGCCGCCCACCAGAATCTCCCCATCTGCCTGCACCGCGAACGACCACACTTCGCCGTTCGCCCCTGGATTGAATCCGCTGTCCAAGGTCCCGTCCGCATTCAGCCGCCCGATGTAGTTGCGCGGCTGGCCGGCCAGCGTGGTGAAAGAGCCGCCCACCAAAACCTTGCCGTCGGCTTGCACCGCCAGCGACAACACCCGTGCGTTCGCCCCCGGATTGAACCCGCTGTCCAGGGTCCCGTTCTCATTCAGCCGCCCGATGTAGTTGCGCGGCTGCCCGACCAGTGTGGTGAACTCGCCGATGACCAGAATTCTCCCGTCCGCCTGCACTGCCAGCGACCACGGTGATGCGTTCGCCCCCGGATTGAACCCGTTGTCCAGCGTGCCGTCTGCATTCAGCCGCCCGATGTAGTTGCGCGGTTGTCCGGCCAAGGAATTGAATTCGCCGGCCATCAGAATCTTCCCATCCGCCTGCACCGTGTGCGAAAGTCCTATGTAGCTCGCCCAGATAACCCCCGCATTGAACCCGCTGTCCAGGATCCCGTCCGCACTCAGCCGTCCAGAACCGACGCGCGTCTGCCCGGCCAGTGTGCCGAAGCTTCCGCCCACCAGAATCTTGCCGTCCACCTGCG
>JBAXTC010000902.1:0-2912 GCA_037130375.1 Verrucomicrobiota bacterium
TTGCGACGGCGTAAAACTCTGGGACGGCGGCAGCCGCGTGGAAAACACCCTCATTTACGGTCGCGGCGACGGCGACCCGACGCTTTCGCCGTGGGCGTTGGTGGTGCTGGGCAATCCCACGCCCAGCGACCCCAGCTTCGAGTTCGTCAACGTGACGGCAGCCGACCAACAGCGCGGCGGCTACCTCCTCTACGCCCAATACGACTACCCGTCGGTCCCGCTCCAAATCACGCTCCGGAACTGCATCTTCCAGAGCGTGAACTCCTCACTATTCATCAACGGTGCCTCCACTCTCATCGCCGACCACAACCTCTTCCACATTCCGGAGCGTCCGGCGGAAGTGATCCTCCACGGCGCCACCACCTACGCCTCGAACACCCTCGCCACGCTCGGCGCCGGCAACCTCTACGGCGATCCGCTCTTTGTCGCCCCCGCCTCGGGCGTGCCGGGCGGCTTCCAACTCCGCTCGACCAGCCCCGCCATCAACCTCGGTGTCAGCACCGGCGCCCCGGCGGACGACTTGAACCGCCAGCCCCGCCTCGCGCCGCCCGACGCCGGCGCCTACGAGTGGCTTCCCGCCCCGGCCTTCCTCGTCGCCCAATCCCGCCTGACGCCGGAAGGATTCCGCCTGGTGTGGACGAGCCGCTCCGGCCTGGGGTATGCCTTGGATCTCAGCGAGGACCTGACCCAGTGGACCCCGCTTCAGACCTTCACGGCCACCTCGAACACGATCACCTTTGTGGACCCCGCCGCCCTGGGCGCGGCCCGCCGCTTCTACCGCGCCCGGCTGGCCGCTCCGTGAACCGCTCAGTCAGCAAGCAGCGTCACACCGCTGCCGTTGAGGGTCTTCTCCAAGAATGCGCGTCATAGGTTCCTTTTCGGGGGCGTCGAGCCGGGTTGGAGCGGGAGGCGCACGACGAAGGTTGTGCCCTTGCCGAGTTCGGTTTCAAATTCGATGGTGCCGCCATGTTGTTGCACGACCACCATGTGGGCGATGGTCAGCCCCTGGCCGGTGCCTTTGCCTACCGCTTTGGTGGAAAAAAGGGATCAAAAATCCGTCCCCGCACCGCCTCTGGGATGCCCGTGCCGGTATCCTGAATGCGGATTTCCGCCCAGTCGTCCTGCCGGCTTGTGCTCACACGAATCCGGCCCTTGCTGCTCGCGTCGTCGCCGATCACATCGCCGATGGCATGGGCCGCGTTGATGACCAGGTTGAGGATGACTTGATTGATCTCTCCGGGCAGACACGGCACAAATGGCAATTGCGGATCGAGCGCCAGGTCGAGGTCCGCAACGTATTTCCACTCGTTGTGGGCCACGGTCACGGTGCTTTCGATGGCCCGGTTGAGATCGGTTGGAACCTTCGCCTCGGAGCCAGGATGCGAGAAGTCCTTCATGGCCCGCACGATTTTGGCGACGCGGGCCACACCCTGGAGCGTCTGCTCGATGGACTTGGGCACCTCCTGCGCCAGGTAGGCGATGTCAGCAGCCTCGGTGGCGGCGGTGGTGGCAGCCAGCAGTTCCGGCGTCACCTGCTGCTGTCGGGCAGCCTGCAGCAGTCGGTCGTAGTGGTCGAGCGCCAGGCTGATGTCCTTGAATGCATTCTGCAAGAACCGGGTGTTGTCCCCGATGTATTGCGTGGGGGTGTTGATCTCATGGGCAATCCCGGCGGCGAGCTGGCCGATGGATTCGAGCTTCTGCGCCTGGCGGAGTTGCACTTCCATGCGGCTGCGATCTGCCTCGGATTGTTTGCGAGCCGAGATGTCTTCCTTGATGGCCACGTAACGGGTGATGCGGCCTGCGGGATCCCGAATGGGTGAGATGAAGGCGCTTTCCCAAAAGAGTTCGCCGTTCTTTCTCTTGTTGTGAAATTCGCCGCGCCATTCCCTCCCGGCAGTGATGGTTTGCCACAGGTAGCGGTAGCCTTCCGGGCTGGTCTCACCGGATTTCAGAATGCGCGGGTTCTTACCCAGAACCTCAGCGTTTGAGTAGCCGGTGACTATATTGAATTTGGGATTCACATACTCAATATTGCCGGCGGTATCGGTAATCACGATGGCGGCAGGGCTTTGTTCCACCGCGATGGACAGATCCCGCAGTTTCTCCTCCGCCTGTTTGCGGGTGGTGATGTCGCGGATAATGGCGGTGTAAAACCAGCCCTCGGCGACCTGCCATTCCCCGAGCGAAAGTTCCAGGGGGAATTCATGCCCGTCTCGGTGGCGTCCGGCTACTTCCACCGTTGTGCCAATGACGTGGTGCTCTCCCCTGGCTTGTATCCGCGCCATGCCAGCCAGATGCCCGATATGGTAGCTGGAAGGTATCAGCAGCGTTACCGGTTGACCGCAGGCCTCATTTTCGGTGTAGCCGAAGATTCGCTCGACGCTGCGGTTCCAGCTCACAATGTTCCCCGCATTGTTGACGGAGATGATGGCGTCGGTGGCCGAAGCAGTTACCGCCCGGAAGCGGGCCTCGCTGCCTTGCAGCGCTTCCTCCGTCTGCTTGCGCCCGGTGATGTCGGCGTGGGTGCCGAACATCATCAGCGGTTTGCCGTCGCTGGTGCGGGTGATGACGCGACCGCGGTCGTGAATCCAGACCCAGTGGCCGTCCTTGTGTTTCATGCGACATTCGCAATCGTAGTAGGGCAGTTCCCCCGCGAAGTGCCGCGCCAGCAGTTGGGCGGATTGGTCCTTGTCATCGGGGTGGACATACATTTGCCAGGTCTTGATGCTGATGGGGGCCAACTCATCCAGCGTATAGCCGATGATCTGCGTCCACACCTCGTTAAAGACCGTTTCCCCAGTCTGGATGTTCCATTCCCAGGTGCCGATATGGGTGCCTTCGATGATGCTCGCCATGCGCTATGAGTAAGCCTATTTCGACCTCGTTTTCGGGTGCAATTGGCGTGATTGAGA
>JBAXTC010000903.1:0-2907 GCA_037130375.1 Verrucomicrobiota bacterium
AATGCGACCGGCAAAGCAGGGCAGGGCACCCTCACGGTTGGCCGTCAAAGCCAGTGCCCGCTCCGCCGAGCAGCCAGGCCGCCAGACAATTAGACCAGATGGTAGGCAGGTTGGAAACGCGCCCCAGTTCGAGAAACACCTTCCAGCGCCCGATCCGTGACAGCTTCGAGTCCATAGCCAAGGCCAATCACCCATCACGGCTCACCGGTCACGCCAGCCCCTCCGGCATTCCAGCCAAACCGTGTTCGGCTAATCGTCGCAGCATCCACCTGTATTCGCCAATGATCTGGTCCGCAACAGTCCGAGTCCTGAGTGGTTCCGGCAGCACGGCCCATGTGTAGGTTTCCATCTCCAGATGGGAGCACAACTGCGGCTGCGCTTGAAGCAATTTCAGCAGACCCAGGATATGGTCGGCCGTGCTGTCGAACTCCCCTCCGGGCGCACGGTGCAGCGGCACATGGAAATGGACGCGCCATTCTGCCAGCGGCGAAGTGGCCATGTCCGGCGCATTCGCCAGCGCCACATCGATGTCCTTGAACCGCGCCAGCGTGCCGTCCGCCTGCCGGGTCACCACTTGGTGCAGGTAAACATCCTCGGCAAATCCAGCGAGCTGGCGGAGAGCGGCAGTGCTGGCTCGGAGTTTGAGGGCGTTGCTGAGCTGGATTTTGCTGATGCGGATGCCATGTCGCTGAAGCCGGACCACGGCGTCCTGCGGTTCCTCGAACTCGACCGCGAAGTGGCAAGTGTCATAGGTTACCCCCAGGTGCTCGTCCAGTCGAGGGTCGCCGGGGTGTTCGTCCCTCAGGCGGTCGAAGAACTGGACGGTGTCACGGCTGTTTTCCAGCCAGCCTGCCGGCTCGGGTTCCAACCCCAGGTGAAGTTTACAGTCATTGCGGTGGCAGGTCCGGGCGATGTGCTCGACACAACGCCACAGGTTCGAGCGAATGAGCTGCGCCTGTTCCGGCGTTTGGATGAACGCTTTAAACGAGCCGGGCAGAGTGCTCACGCTCCCCTCGATGTGCGGCGGAACCAGCCGGGCCAGAAGATCAAACAGGCGCTCCGTGTAGGCCAGCCGTTCCGGCGTCGTCCAGTCCGGCAGATAAACCCGCTCCTTGACGCGCTCGCCGTGGAACTGGCCAAAGGGGAATCCGTTGATCGTGAAAACATAGCAGTCGTGCCGGTCGAGCCATCGCTGAAATTCCCGCAGCCTCGCCGGATCAATCAGTTCGCGCGAAGCCCGGTCGCTGAGCCGCAGCCCAATCCCATAGGGTCCCCCGCCAGCGAGCTGCCGCTTCACCTCCAACGTCCACCGGTCCAGTGCAAGAAAGGTTTCAGCCCAATCTTCCCCCGGATGAACATTGGTGCAGTAAGCCAGATGTAAACCGTGTTTGAGTATCATGTTTGCTCTAAAAACGCCTGCACCCACAACAAGTCTCATTTTGACGGGCCGTGGGGCAGTTCTCCGACCTGCCAGTCCACGGAGTCTCCGACTCCGTGCAGGGCCAGAGCAAGAGCAAGAGATATGCCCCACGCTGCTCCCCAAAATGAGAATTGCTGGTCCAAACCCAGTCCGCACCAATCCCAAAAAACACGCGCTTAGACGGGCACGACGGGGAGTGTGAACTTGGGACACTGCCGACAAAATCGCAGCGGGTTTTCGTAAATCAGCCGGTCCACCGCCTCCGGTCCGTGCCCGCGCCGGCGCATCTCCATCGCCGCATAAGGAACCGCCAGCGGCACGCTCGACCCCCAGTCGCAGGCGCTGTTCATCCAAAGTCGTTCCAGACCGTAACGCTCGACCATATCCACCGCCCGCGCGGCCGTGCATTTGGTTTCGGGGTAAAGCGTCATCCCAGCCCAAAACCCGCCGTCCAAAACCATTTGAATCGTATGTTCCTCGACATGATCAATGATGCAGCGCTCGGGCCGGATACGACGGTCGGCGCGCAGCACGTCGAGTGTAAGCCGCGTCCCCTTTCGCTTGTCCTCCAGATGCGGGGTGTGAACCAGAATAAGCTGGCCCCGCTGCGCCGCAAGTTCGACGTGCATCTCGAGCACCTTCAGTTCGTTGCGCGAGTTCTTGTTCAGACCAATTTCCCCAATCCCCAGAACATTCGGACGCTCCAGAAACTGCGGGATAAGTGCGATCACCTCCCGAGCGAGGGCGACATCCTCGGACTCTTTCGGGTTAATGCACAACCACGAGAAATGCGGCAGCCCGAACTTCGCGGCCCGCCGGGGTTCGTGCTCAGTGAGCTGGCAAAAGTAGTCGTAGAACCCGGCCGGCCCGCTGCGGTCGAATCCCGCCCAGAAGGCCGGCTCGCAGACCGCCGCGCAGCCGGCTGTAGTCATGGCCAGGTAATCGTCCGTCACCCGGCTGACCATGTGGGCGTGAGGCTCGATGTAACGCATAACCGCTACGAGTTGCCGGGCCAGGCCCCGCAAGCAGCTTTGGTGGTCGCGGCCGGAATAGGCTCGGCGGTAGGGTCGCTCAGGCTCAAGAGAACCTGCTCGGCGCGGTCTCCGCCGCCGGACTCCAGCCGGCCCAGGGCTTGCTTGAAAGCGCCCAGGCGAAAGTCGGCTTCGCCATCAGCCCGGTCCAGGCGGTCGAGAAAGGCGGCCACATCAATCAACTTTGCGCGGGCTTCCAGGTAGTAAAGGTCCATTAGCTCTTGGCGGCTCATACATGATGTCTCATGAAATACCAGCTCTGCACTTATTGGAATTGTTGACTAAGTCTTTGTTTCGATGGCTGGGAAGTGACGTCGTCAGCGGTCGGCAAGCAAAAACGCCAACACGCACCACCAACCAAATATCCAACACGGAGTATATCCGAATCGCCATGCTCGCATCATCCGCAAAGGGTGTTGAAACTGCAATCAGAAAATACTCCGGCGTGGATGTTGC
>JBAXTC010000904.1:0-2906 GCA_037130375.1 Verrucomicrobiota bacterium
CTGAAAGTCGGCGATACGGCAGGTTGGAAAACCTGCGCTACGAGCTTGGCAAGCCCGAAAACTCTGAGATGCGCACACACGGAAAGCCCTTCGCGGCATGCTATCCAGGCTTGACTGAAAGCGCAATGCAGTTACATTCGCTCCGAAAATCTGAAATGAAATCTACAACTGCTGTAGCGTTGATTATCATGGGCACGATGCTCATCCTGGCCCCTATCGGAGCTGATTACCTCTTTCAGAGGAATCTGGTCTCGCTCTTGATGAAGGAATCGTCCATCAGCACGACGTTAATGCCACAATTAAGCACTTGGTATCGCGTTGTTTGTTGGCTGACGGGAAGCTTGATGGTTCTCTTCGGCGCTCTGGTTCCTGGCGCATACACCCGCGCCGGTTATTACGAAGTGGCAGATGATGATGATGACGAGGTCAAGCACGACGGGTAACCAGCTTAGAGCAACCATCTTCTCAAACGCCGGCGCAGCCCCGGCGACCGCCGCCTGCGCAAGCTCTTCAAAGGCCATCGCGGCCTGCCGTTCATCCCGACGAAGAAGCTCCAGGGATTGAACATAGCAATTTGCAAACCCCAACGCCGCGACGCCATGCGGCTTCAGAGGCATATATCTTTTGTTGAACGAACTGTTTGTGCGGGCAAAGGAACTCAACCGCATACCCACACCAAGGCCACCATGCGCGCCAGCAGAACAGCATCGAGTCTCTCTGCAAAAAAATGTGGATTATTCGTTGACTCCAACTGCTGAGAAGATGCATGTTCAAGTTCGTTTCCATAAATAAACCAAAAATTCGTATGAAGAACCTAACATGTCGAATCCTCTCAGCCTCAGTTCTCCTGTCGCTTCTTGTCGCTGCAAATGCGGCAACCGTGACTGTAACCGTCAAGGATAACGGGGCCAACATGGGTGTCCCTGGCACCCTCTATTGGGCCATCACCAATTGCAGTCCGGGCGATACCATCGCCTTCAATATCTCCGGCCCGGGGCCGCACTACCTCCAGGTGCCGCCGGGCGGTTTTCCGATTATTTACCAGAAGCATTGGATCACCATTGACGGCTATTCCCAGCCGGGGGCTGCGGCCAACAGCAACCCGATCACAGCGGCCAACAACGCCCAGATTAAAATTGTGATTGATGGACGGAACAACAACGGTCGAAGTATGGACTTTTCGCACTTCGACGGCACGCTGGCGACCAGCGTCCCGCCGATCGACAATACCGCGATGGCATCCGACCCGAACCCTACCAGCGCTTCTGAGTGGGCGCTTCTGGGTATTTATCGCTCGACCAACGTCACCGTCAAAGGGCTGGCGTTTTTGGCAGACAACATCTACAACTACTTTAACGGCATCGCATTTGTTTCCGGCATCTATGTTGCGCATGATTACGGGCTGGATACCGCCAAGAAGGACGCGTTGGAGTACCCCCTTGGCGACTCTCGAAACTGCCATGTGGCCGGCTGCTGGTTTGGCGTCAATCCGACCAACGTGACGAAAAGCGGCGTGGTCTTGTGTGCTAATTGGATTAATATTCCCCGCTACCAAGGCGACGATGGTCCGGCCCCGGCTGGTGACGCTACTCGCAGGCCGCAGCTTCCGAATGTGGGGGCGACCATCGGTGTGGCTTCGGGTTCGGCCAATCCGCGCGCCGAGTTCAACGTTATTGTGGGAGGAGCTTATCATGTTGGGGGCGAACCGCTGCGCATGAGGGTTTCGGGTAACTTCATCGGCTTTATGCCTGACGGGGTCACGCCGTATGATATGAGCACCGAGAATGCTACGACCGCCATGGTCTTTGGTCTGATTGGCAGCACGGTGGAATTTGGCCGTTATGGTGAGAACTATGCGAGTAGTCCTACTCAGGGTCGGCCGATAGTCTTTGGCACCGACGGGGACGGCGTCAACGACGCCGACGAAGGCAACCTCTGGGGACCGATTGGCGGCATGATCGGGCAAGCGTCTTTAGTAAACCACCGGCCTACGGTCATTCATTATTATCGCAGCGGCAACAACGTCTTTCTTATCGCCGGCAACAGGTGGGGGATAGGGAATGACGGGAGGCGGTGGACCAACAGCGCCTTCTTTATCAGCGGTTTGTACTTGGATAATAGCGCGGATGGTAACAGCAGGCTCATCATCGGCTCGGATTTCGCTTCCAGCCGCAGCGCGGCAACCATCGCCGCCCAGGCAAACCATCTCTATAATAACTGGCCGATTGCGGCTTTCGGCAGCCCGCCGTCAACCATCGGTGGTATTGTTCCATTCTTCGATTATGAAAACCCGAAGCCGAGCGACGCGAGCGCGACCACTTCTTCCAACTCTTGGGTATCTCTGCGTGGAAACGTCATGGTCGGCAACGGCCTGGCACCGGTCAACTATGCCGATGGCTCCAGCGACATTCTTACCGCTCTCCCCAATTTCTTCTCGTCGTGCTTGGATACCACCGCGCCTATCATCCCCGTTTTGGATGCCGCGACCAGCATCTACCCGAAGCTGACGGGCACCTTTGCTCGGGGTATTGCGCCCTACACGAACATCATCATCGACGTTTACCAGCTCGATCCGGAAGGCTGGACGAACGGCCAGGCGTTCGCCCTCGTGGAATTGGCGGGCAACGGCTTCCCGCAGGGCAGGAAATACATCGGTTCATTCCCGGTGGCCAATACGGGCAGCTTTAATATCACTCTGCCCGGACTGGCGGATGTGGGAAATGGCCAGGTGACCGCCACCGCAAATTATTCCCGGGATCCGGCCGGGACGGCTCTGGGCCGGACCGCTACCAGCGATTTCGCCAATCCCATTTACCTGTATCCGGGTGGGGCGGAATCGGTGGGGCTGACGCATGTGGTGCCGGACGCGCCCTGCTGGTATGACGCTGTCAACAACTACGTGACCA
>JBAXTC010000905.1:0-2905 GCA_037130375.1 Verrucomicrobiota bacterium
GTGGGTCTTCTCGCTCATGGTGATGACGGGGTACACGAGCACGGCGAAGTCCGGCCGGCATCCCACGCGCTCGATGGGATCCGTCGCGGCGGCATTGCCGGCATCGAAATGGGTTGCAGCCGTCGCGGCAAGGTGGCCGCCAGCCGAGAAGCCGATGATGCCGATGCGCTGCGGATCGCAGCCCCATTCCTTTCCCTTGGCGCGGACCATGCGAATCGCCCGCTGGGCATCGAGCAGGGGCACAAACGCCCTCCCGCGCGGAAGCCGATACTCCAGAACTATTCCGGTGAGGCCATGCGCGTTCAGCCATTGTGCGATGCCACGACCCTCCGCTCCCGTCACGAGACCGCCGTATCCGCCGCCGGGACAGATCACAACCGCGGCTCCATTCGCCTTCGGCGAGCGATAAACCGTCATGATGGCATCAGACTTCTCAAACGCCCCATCTCCCACGGGCGCCTGATCCGGCCAGAGAGCGACCTTTTCCGGCGTCAGAGTTTTATCCGCAGCCGATGCAGATGGAATGGTGGCCGCGAGCAAAGGAGCGAGCGCCTCGCCCCAAATCTGGTATCCTTTCTCCGTCGGGTGGCAAAAGTCCGCCATGATTTCAGCCGAGATGGTACCGTCGGGCTCGAGTAACTTGGGACCAATGTCGAGGAAGCTGATGCCTGGCACCTGGCCGAATTCGGCCAGCAATTTGTTAATCTCGACTATGTGGGCACGGCGTGGATGATCGGGCCTTTGCTCGCGCGGGAATACAGCCATGAGGATGATGCGAGCGTCCGGCGCCTTTGCTCGAATGCGTTGCACGATGGCGCCGATACCATTGGCAATTTCCGTCGGCGTGTTCTCGCGGGCATTGGCAGTATCGCTGGTATTGTTCGTGCCTATGTGAAGCACGATGACACGAGGGTGCAATCCATCCAGTTCGCCATGGTCGAGACGCCAGAGGACATTCTGGATGCGGTCCCAGCCGAAGCCAAGATTCAAGGTCCGGCATTGGCCGAAAGTGGACTGCCAGTTCCTGGAACCATTGGCTTGCTCTGCTTTAGGTTCCCCGCCCCAGAAGTGAGTGATCGAGTCTCCGATGAGCACCACTTCGGGATTAAGCCCATTTTTGACACGCAGCACGTCCGCATGGCGGGCATACCAATCGTAACTGTCATTCTCCAATTTCGGCGCCGGAATGAGGGCGGAATTGTTCGGCACCTCGATCGCGAGCGGTTTGTCGTCCATCAGTTGAGCGAGGGTCGGTTCGATGGCCTGAGCCCAGGCCTCCGCGCCAGCCGGACTCGGGTGCAGTAAGTCCCACATCAGATCCGTATTGATGGTGCCATCCACCCGCAGAAAAACATGGTTCACATCCAGCCAGAACACCTGTTTGCCGTCGGCCAGTCGTGCGGTGAGTTCCCCGGCGCGACGGCAGGTTTCGATACACTGCGCGGACGAGTTGAACGCCGGTGGACTCAGCCCTTTTTCGCCATCGCCTCCGCGGGGAAAAATCCGCAGAATCAGAATCCTGGTGGTTGGATGACGGCGTTTGATGAGTTCCACAATTGCCTTGGTGGCTGCAAAAATCTCCTCCGGCGTGTGGACTTTCGGAAAATGCCGGTCGTCGCTGTTGTTGGTGCCGATGAGGAGTATTGCCACCTTGGGAGACTGGTCGAAGTCGAGTTCGCCATCTTGCAGGTTCCAAAGGATCTGCTCGGTGCGATAGCCGTTGTGTCCCAGATTGATCGCGTTGCGCGGTGCGTAGTGCCGCTCCCAAACGGCCTTGAGCGGCTCATACTTGCCGCCAAGTTCGCCGAGGGTGTGGGTGATGGAATCACCGATCAACACCAGCTTGTAGTGGCCAGACTTGACCGCCGCGACCTTCTCCGTATGGCGCGTGCTCGGCGCCGGGGTCGGAAAATCGGCATCACCCGATTTGGGCGATGCCTTTGAGACCGTGGAGATCGGAGCCTGAGTGTCTGGCGGGACGTCTGCTGCCCGGCAGGGAGCAAGAAGGCTGAGTAACAAGGCTAAGCTAAGAGTGGTTTTCATTAGGATTGAGTAAATCCAAAACCTCGCTTGGCTTGTTAATCAGATGCTGCGCCCCATTTTTCAGCAGCTCCTCTTTGCCTCGAAATCCCCAGAGCACTCCAACGGAGCACATTTGGGCGGCGCGGGCGGTTTGCATGTCAATCCCCGAATCCCCCACGTAGAGGCATTCAGCAGGTGAAACTCCGAGTCTCCTGGCGGTTTCTATGGCGCTGGCAGGGTTGGGTTTGCGCGGATATTTATCGCTTGCCCCCAGGACCACGTCAAAAGCCCACTCCGCAAGCAATTCGCCCACGCACCGCTGCGTAAAGTGGTCCGGCTTGTTTGATAGCACCGCCAGCTTCAGTCCGCGAACCACCAAGGCGTCGAGCATTTCAGGCACGCCAGCGTAGGGCTTGGTTTTGGCTTTCCAAGTTCGCTCGTATTCCTGCACATAGGCACCGACGCACACTTGCACGGTAGCTTCATCCTGATGTGTCTTTGGAAGTGCTTGTAACATCAGTTTGACGACCCCTTCGCCGATGAACGTCTGATACTTCGGATTGGGGTGTGTCGGAAAACCGCGGGCAGCCAGAACACGATTAGCGGCGTTGGCGATATCATCGAGTGTGTCGAGCAACGTGCCGTCGAGATCAAAGATGGTGGCGCGAAACGGCATGTCTATCGTGAACGAGGTGATGGGCGTAGTCTTGGCTGGGGGTGAATCTGACGCTCCCCGCTGCAAACCGTCAGAGCTTCCAGCCTTTTCGGTAGTGGTGCTGAATGAACTCCTCGGCTTGTTTGCAGTTTCTGGAACGCAAATGTTTCGTATCCCATTCGATCTTGCACTGGCAACGATGGGCTACGTTGCCCAACAGCACTGATT
>JBAXTC010000906.1:0-2904 GCA_037130375.1 Verrucomicrobiota bacterium
TTTCGTAGTCATAAGCCTTGGCGGCGAGGTAAGTGTAACGGGCGGCGAGGTCGAAGGCCGTCTGGTAACGGCTCAGGGCGTCGTTGCGGAAGATACGGAAGCTGAGGTCGGCATAACGTTCCATCTGGATGCGTTGGGCGGCGCGGGAACGGACCTGGCCGCGTTCGAAGATAAGCCGCTCGCCATCGGCCAAGAGCTTGTTGATGCGCTCCTGGCTTTGCGCCAAAGCCTCGACCTGGGCGAACAACTCGGCCTGTTTGACGTATTGCTCCTTGAGTTTGACCAGTGTGTCGGCGGTGCCCCAGCGCATCAGGGCCTGGTATTCATCCGCCTTGAGCAGCTTTTCCAGGTCCGCTTCCCTGGATAACTGGCCGGCCTCAAGCCCCTCACTGGCAGCATCAATCCCCGCAGTCACAAAGCGCCTGACCCAAGCGGTGGTAGTGGCAATCGTCACAACGGCGGCCTTACCTGGGTTCATGGCAAGGTTTTCCACCGGAAATGGGCCGACCAAACCTGCTATCTCGGAGGGAATCATTCCCGCCGCTGCCGTCGCCGACTCTAGTTCGGCGTCCGCCGCCATATCGAACAGACGCCCCACGTCCCTCAGCCCTGCTATGATGCCCGCAATCGCCTTCTTGCTGGTGACGACACTTTCGTCCTGGTTCCATTCGGAGGTGTAGCGTGTGTAGTCCGCCTGCCGATGATCGAGGTCCGTCTCTAGTTCCGCGAGGGTCTTGTTGTATTCCGCTTTCTTGGCGTCGAGCGAATACCAGGACTGGACGAAGTCAGAGAGGGCCAGTTGTAGCTCACCTTGGGCAGTCCGGTGGCCGGTCCAACCAGGCGGTTTCACCTTCAAGCCGTTATCCGCCATATAGACCGTGACAGTGCCGACGGAGTTCGTCGTGCCAGTCCCTGTGATGTTTTTGTAGTCCTCGTATTTCGTCTTCGTCCAATCCTGGCTGGTGGAGAAGTCGAGGTTGATCACTTGCACCTGCATCACTTGGCCGGTGGGCGCATCTGCGAGCAGGTTTTCCAAATCGAGAATCTGCCAGTTAATCAGGTCCGGCCCCTCATAGCCTTGGGGATAAGTCTTGCCGGGTCCGATGTCATCCGGGTACGGGTAGCCGTAAAGCTCGAGCAGGCGGTTGTGGTAATCAATCTCGTTCAGAGCGAGCGACTCTTCAAGATTAGCAGCCGAGTCAGATTGCTCGCGGAGTTGGAGCGTGGCGCCGCGGGCGTGGTCGAAGGCGACGCAAGCGTTGTAGAGTGCCTGAAGCGCGCGGTCATAAATCTGCTCGAAGTGGGTCTTGCCTTGGTCAATCGCCGTCGGATCTATGTCGAACGGCACGACGTTGCGGGCCAAGCCCAGCGGATTGAGGCCAGTATCGGCGCTGTCCACCTGAGTCTGGATGTCTTGGAAGGTCTTCGCGATCTCGCCCAGTTCCGGCGTGGAGGCGCGGTCAATCTTCTGGATACCTTCCGGCGGTTGGTCCGCGCCGCCCACCTGGGTCATGTTGGTGAGACTGTCCAACATCAGTGAGTTGGCTACGGCCCAGTCATAGTAAGCGGCCTGGCCGGCGCGGCTGGCCCATTCGCCGATGCCCCAAGCGCGGTTGGTGTTGCTGTCATGGTAGCCGGGCCAGCGACCCGTCGGGTCTTCGGAGTAACACTGGCGGAAAGTCTGCTTCACGATCTCGGCGCCAGTCCGGGCGCGGGCGGCGGCGGTCTCGGCGAACTTCTGTTCGTCGAGGTAATCGGTGCTGACGGCGGCATTGCCAATGAGGGTGGCTTCCGCCTCGGTGTGCCAGGCGAAGTTCGTGTAGGAGAGCAGGTCGTAGTACCCGCTGATGGCACTTAGGTAGTGGCCCCAAGCATCGCCGTGGCCTTGCGGATAAAGGCGCTTGGCGTCCTCGGCGGTGATCATGCCTACCGTATTAGTGGGCGTGCCGCGAAGATTGTAGTTATAGGCATAGGCCGCTTCGCCGCCGTTGATGCCGGCGGTGAAGTTCCAGATTAGCCGGTTGTAGATGGGCGAGGTGTGAACCGATGGCTCCAGCGTGTCGTCCCGGCCGCGCAGCAAGGCCAACTCTTCTTCCAGCAGGTTAGGCACCTGGTTCATGAACGGGAAAATGGAGGTGGCGTCAGCCCCGTGTTGGTCTTCGGCCAGCGAGCGCGGGAAGGCGATGGTTGGGTCTTGCGCGTCGGCGTAAGCCTCATTGCCTAGTAGCGCGTAGAGGTCATTCAGCCGGCTGGCGGCAAAGAGCAAAGTCTGGTTGACGCCGGGGTCACTAAGACCGGCCAGGAGGCTGAACTCTTTGGCGCGGTTGAAGATAGTCTGGTAAGTGGCAATCAACCCGGCGCTGCTGGCGGCATCGAGGTTGAGCGCGACGTCGCCCTCATAAGGCCCGCCGGCCTGGCTGACCATCGTCACGCGAGTATCCACTGCGTTGGCAACCATGTCGTGGTAGGCTTGTTCGAACGGATTAATGCCCGTCATGGCACGCTTGACCCAGCCGGGGGCTAAGTTATAGGTCCAGTCGCTCCAGTTGGTGCCCGTCGGGCCAGTGGTAACGGTAGGCCGGTAACGCACGGCGAAATAGTGATCCGACAGCGTGAAGGGACTGGCACCAGAAATGGTGACTTCGTTGGTGCCCGGCGTGGGGTCGCTGCCATATACGGCCCAGATGCCGAAGTTAGTGTTAGGAATCAAGCCGCCGGATGGCTCAACCCAGCGCCACTGGTATATTGTTTGCCCGACCTGTCCGGAAAAGTCGGCGCTGTAGCGCAGTGAGAGTTGCTCGGCCAGCACGTCGTCTGGTTGGAGCACCTCTAAGTCACCGCTGTAAAGCTCCGGCACGACCTTGAGCAGACTGAGGCTGACGGGCAGCGAGGGCGGGACTTGCT
>JBAXTC010000907.1:0-2897 GCA_037130375.1 Verrucomicrobiota bacterium
CCTCCTTTCAGCATGTCTCACTGAGCAACCGCACGATGGCCTTTGCCGCCCGTCGGCTCGCGCCGGGACTCCCGAGCACGGCAACAACCTCCGCCAGCTTCGCCTTGACGTGTCCGCGGCGCTCCTCGTTCTCCAACAACTCCAAGGCCGCACGCGCCAGGTTCTTGGGGGTGGCGGCGTCCTGGATGAACTCGGGATACACCGCCTCATTCGCCAGCAGATTGGGCATCCCGATATGGTTCACCTTAACGATCTGCTTTGCTGCCAGGTAGGTCACTAACGACTCCTTGTAGAATAACACCGCCGGCACGCCAAAAAACGCACATTCCAAAGTGATAGTGCCCGATTTAGCGATCGCCACCGCCGCCTGCCCAAGCGCCTCGTCCAACCCGCCAACTTGGAGCACAAGCCCCGGAATCTCCCGCTCGACCGGCTTCGCGTATTGCAACAGCGATTCGTTTGGGAGCACCATCCGGAAAACCACCTTCCGGGTGGCCGCAATGAGTTTGGCCGCTCCCACGAGCACCGGCAGGTGGCGGCGCAACTCGCCGCGCCGGCTGCCCGGCAGAAGCAGCACCATCGGCATTCCCTCGGCCCCTCGGCCCTGGGCGCATTCTGGTGGTGGATGTGCCAATCGCCGTCCCTCATACCGGTCCACCATCGGATGGCCGACGAATTCGACGCGCAGTCGCGGCACTCGCTTCGCGTACCATCCTTTTTCAAAGGGGAAGATGCTCAGCAACAAATCGTAATCCCGCTCCATTTGGTAGGCGCGGCCTTCGCGCGAGGCCCAAACCTGCGGCGAGACGTATTGGACCAGCCGGGGCTTCCAATCGTGGAACCAGTCGTCGCGCGAACCAACATATCGTTTGATGGCGTGCAAAAAACGGCGGTTAAATAACTGGAAATCCACGCAGATAATGGCGTCGGGCTGCCGTTCGAGCGCGAGCTGGAAGAGTTGGTCGAAGAACTGGCGAAACTTGAAATAGTTCTTCACCACATCCGAAAGGCCCATCACCGAATGGGCGGTCAGGTCGAAAGCCAGATCCACTCCGGCGGCAGCCATGCGCGCTCCGCCCGCGCCGAAAAATCGAGGCTCCAGACTCGTGTGCAACGGCTGGAAATCCGCAGTCGGACGCGCTTCGGCTTCGGCGAATTGGCGGCGCAGAGCCTGGACTAGTTCCGCCGCCAGGAGATCCCCGCTCGCTTCGCCCGCAATCACCATGAAACTCCCGGGTTTCACTGCGCGTGAATCTGCCGTGTGATCTCGAACGCCAAATCCAATGCCCGTTTGGCCGACTCGCCGCTGACCACGGGTGTCCGGTGCGCGCGCGCACACTCAATAAAATGTTGCAGCTCGAGCTTCAACGGTTCCTCCTTCGCGATGGGCACCGGCTCGCGCACGATCCGTTTGCCGCCGAACTCGCTGACAATCGTTGAGTCTTTGGCGTGCAGCAACTTCTTTAAGATCGAACTCTTCTCCTCGTCGTCGCGCGCAATGCGATAGATGAATCCTTCCTGCGCCCGGTAATCCAGGGAGATGTAGCTGGTCATTGCGCCACCGCTGAACACGCGGATTTTGCGCATCTTCTCCGGACTGACGCGGCTCGCTGTGAGATTGGCCACACAGCCGTTGGCGAATCGCAGACGCGCATTGGCAATGTCTTCCGACTTGCTGAGAACCGGGATGCCTACGGCATCAACACTCGTGACCGGAGATTTGACGAAGGCCAGCACCACATCCAAATCGTGAATCATCAGGTCCAGCACCACGCCGATGTCCGTGCTGCGCGCAGGGTAGGGGGAGAGCCGGTGCGTCTCGATGAAGCGCGGGTCGGTGGCCACGCTTTCCAGGTATTTGAATATGGGATTGAATCGCTCGACGTGGCCGACCTGAAGCACGCAGTTCTTTTCCCGAGCCAGTTGCACGAGTTCGCCCGCTTGCGCCGTGTTCTCGGTCATTGGCTTTTCCACCAGCACATGCTTCCCTTGCTGAAGCAATGCTTTGGCCAGCTCGAAATGCGTCGTCGTAGGCGTGACGATGCTTACGGCGTCGCTGGCAAGTGCGACTTCGGCGGCGGAGCCGAATGCGCGCACGCGGTATTTCTCCGCCAGCTTGGTTGCCGTCTCGGCCGCCACGTCATGGACCCCGAGGAAATCGACCTGTCCCGCCGCTGCCAGTTCAGCGTAAATCCGCACGTGCTCCTTGCCCAGTGAGCCGGCGCCGATGACGGACACCTTGAGCTTGTCCGTGGTTTGTGATTCGTGGTCGGCAGTCATTTCCCAGGATTCTGACACTAACGACTGCCCCGTGACAACTCACAACTAGCTTTCGCCGTGGCACAGTGCGCATCTTTTTCGGAGCGCGGACAGGGGCGCAAGACAAAATTCGTCGAAGCCTGCGATTTCATCGGAATTAAACCTGATAACAGCAGTTGGAACCACGGATTTCCCGGATAACGCCGATAAAGAAGGGATTGCGGGGCAAGGCGATGGCGCTAAGAGAAATGTAGCCACCTCTGCTCACTTAAATTGAGCCACCCGATGGGCGGCATCTTTCCTTTCCAAGCAGTAATTGCCCCCTACAGGTTGTGGTGTCTCGGACGGTCTGGTCGGAGCCACATATTGAACGTTAACGTTAAGTTCATGCGCATGAACACCACAATGTGCCCTTGACGTTGGCGACCCGCTTCTCGCGCGGAAGGTGGCTCAATTTAGCACATCGACAATCAACCAGACTCTCCCACCCGCAGCTCGGACTGCACCATCGTACCTCCGTTACACCTCCGCTGACACTCGTGAGCGCCATCGCCTCCGTTGCAGCTCCATTGCACTTCCGTTGCACCTCCGTTACACCTCCGTATCGCCTACAGAGGTACTACGGAGGTGTAACGGAG
>JBAXTC010000908.1:0-2893 GCA_037130375.1 Verrucomicrobiota bacterium
TATACCCGGTTTCTAGCGAAACCTGTTCGAGGAGAACTGTATGAAAAGATTATTCGCGGTTTGCCTGGGTGTGAGTTTGCTGGCTCGGGTTGGCTCGGCGGTCGTAATTCCCGTCAACTGCAACCTCTTCTTCAACGGCAGCAACGCCGTCCAAATCGCCTGGAATGCGTATCCGGGCAAGAGCTATGTCATCCAGACCACCACCAACCTCGCGCAGCCGTGGCAGAACGCGCCGACCACGCCAGCAACTCTGACCACCACCAACAATTGGATTTCCTACACCTTCCCGGTGACTGGCAAGGCCCAGTTCTTCAAGGTCGTGAAGCTCGATAGCGACGGCCCCGAGGTTTACAAAACGTCGCCCTTCGACGGTGCCATCGGTGTCGGTCTCCAGGCGACCCTTCAGGCGTGGCTCCGCGATGACAGCGGCGTCAATACCAACACCATCGCTCTGACCGTCGGCACAAACGCGCCGGTTTCGCTGAGCGACCCGCGACTCTCCTGTCTCAATGGCGTGCTCACGTACACACCGGGCACCAACCAATTCCTCGGCACCAACGGCCAAATAGTGGCAGTCAAGCTCTCCGCTGCCGATACGCTGGGCAACCAGACCACCAATTTCAACTGGTCGTTCCAACTCGAACTCGCCCCGGTTCTCAGTACCAACATCGTGTTTCTTGGTTCTACGGGGACGAACGGCACTGGTCCTAATGGACCTATCCCCAAGGGTGCAAACCCGTGCAATCTGACCCTGGTTTCCAAGAACGGCGACTACTTCACCTTCAGTTACACCGACTCCTGCTGCCTCGTGAATGGGATGCAGCTTGTAAACCCAGATCTCCACACCGGCTACACCCGCACCGTCGTCAGCTTCACCGATTATCCCGCCAGCCATAGCGTAGTGGCTCTGACCCGGCCAACCAAGCTGGCCGAACTGCTCCAGGCTGGGACGCTCTCTTCCAGCAAATTCACCTTGCTGAGCAAGTCAGCCAGCGGGTCGGCCCAGCCAAAAGACCTTGGAGTTGGTACGGAATTCCAATTGCAGTACGCCTGCCCTCTTGGGAAGGTTTTGTACCCGGATCCCAACTTTCCGGATCCCAACTTTCTTGTGGAAACGACGCCCGAAAGCCAACTGAGCCTTGATGCGTCGCTTCAGTTGGCGGCCAACTTTAGTTGGTTCAAGTTGACCGCAATCCAGGCGACACTCACCGGCACGGCCAGTTTCGAGCTGGATGTCCACGCCCGCGCTTCCGCCTCTAAGACTTATGCCCCCGATCCCGTCGCCCTGATTACGCCGGTCCACAATGTGTATGGCGCATTCATTGGTCCCGTGCCGGTTTGGGTGGATGTCATGTTCGAGGTGAACGCGGGCTTCACGGCGGATTTCTCGGCATCTGCGGACATCACCAGCGGTATCAGCGCGAGCAAGACGATTTCTGTGGGCAAGAAGTGGGACGCCGCGAACGGCCCACACGACATTTTTGACAATCCGCCGGTGAGTCTGACGCTCCTCGGCCCGACCTGGCAGGTGCAAGGCTCTGCGGACATCCGGGCTTACCTGCAGCCCAAGGTTTCCCTGCTCATTTACAGCGTGGCCGGGGTTTCGGCCGACCTGGAGCCTTACCTGGAGCTGTCCGGGAGCGCCCAATTGAACCCGCCGCAATGGGATATCGGACTATACGCCGGCCTGGACAGCACCATCGGCCTGGACCTGCGCGTCTGGGATGACAGTCTGGGCAAGCTGCCAGAGACGACCCTCAACCTAATTCCGCGCACCGAGTTGTGGCATCAAGCCAGTTCTACTACTGCGCCGGAGATCACCGCGCCGCCCCAGAGCCAGACCGTGAGCGCCGGTTCGACGGCATCGTTTTCCGTTCAAGCCCAGGGAAGCGCGCCGTTAAGCTACCGCTGGTCAAAGAACGGCCTGTATCTCACGGACGACAGGCGCATTACCGGTTCGGACAGCAGTGCCTTGCGCATTGGCAGCGTCCAGAGCAGCGATGCCGGCAGCTACAAGGTCCGTGTCAGCAACCAGGCAGACTCCGCGAACAGCGCAAGCGCGGTGCTGACGGTTCTGGTGCCGCCACCGCCCTCGCCTTCGCCGCGCATGGTCTGGATTGCGCCCGGCACCTTCGTGATGGGCAGCCCGACCAGCGAGGCGCTGCGATATTGGGATGAAACGCAGCACACGGTGACGCTGACGAAGGGGTTTTACATGGGCAAGTATGCGGTGACGCAAGGGGAGTATCTGACGCTGATGGGGAGCAACCCGAGCTACTTCACCACACGCGACTATAATGGCAACCCGATCCCCCCTGACCTGAGCCGGCCGGTTGAGCAGGTGAGTTGGAATGACGCGACAGCCTACTGTGCCCAACTGACAGCGCAGGAGCAGGCGGCGGGGCGGCTGCCGGCAGGGTGGGTGTATCGGTTGCCGACGGAGTCGGAGCGGGAGTATGCGTGTCGGGCGGGGACGACGACGGCATTCAACTTTGGGAGTGGGATTCATGGGGGGATGGCGAACTTTTATGATTACTACGAGTATGACGCTTCGATCGGGGACATCATCGTTGAGAACCCTGCGGTTCCGTGGCTGGCTCGGACGACTTCGGTGGGCAGTTATCAACCGAATGCGTGGGGTTTGCATGACATGCATGGGAACGTGTGGGAGTGGTGCCGGGACTGGTATGGAAGCTACCCTACTGGGAGTGTGATTGATCCACAGGGTCCGAATTCGGGCTCGCTCCGCGTGTTCCGCGGCGGCTGGTGGAACATCAACGGCAGGGACTGCCGGTCTGCGGGCCGCCACGGCTACCCGTCCAACGGGCCCATCAGCGGTGGGTTCCGGGTTGTCCTGGCCCCAGGTCAGCCATGAGCAGGCGCGCGGAGCTGC
>JBAXTC010000909.1:0-2891 GCA_037130375.1 Verrucomicrobiota bacterium
CGTCCCGCGGTGCACGCGGCCTACCCATCCAATATTAGGGAATTTGTTCGTCGGCGGATCCCAGTCGTCAGAACGACCCTGCGCGCTGGCTACAGGATCTTTGAGCCTCCAATCATACTTGCCCACCAGAGGGGTGTTGCCGGGACTGCCCCCCCAAGGCTCGTAGCGCGAATTGGGTTTCCGCCCCAAATTCTTGGCCGCCGTTGGATCGTGATCCGCCTGGTCCCACTCGGTCTTCGGCGTCACCGGGTCGGTCAAGTCTCCCACCGTGTAATGCACCAGCGGATCGTTGGCCTTCCAAATGGTGTACCGGAAAATGTCCCGGGAAACCGGCGCCGCCTGAAACGCGTTGGCTTGGGGATATATCCCGTTCAACGGCCCGTATCCGAATTGAGATTGGAACTTTGCAATCGCCGTCGTGTCCCAGCCGGGGCGCGACCTCGCCATATTCCGACTCGCATCGATCTGATTCAGAATGCCGTAAGTCGGAGTGCTGTCACCCGGGCGGTCTCGATTGATGCAAAAAAAGCTGCCTTGGGCCGCGCCGGATGAATCCGGGTGGTAAGGACTGGCGCAGTTCCCCCCCTGGGCCAGAGCGTTTGTCAGGTTCACCGAGTCCTGCGTGGCAAGATTCACAAAATCAACAATTCGGTTCGCATCCGTATCAACCAAGGCAAACCGGAGCCTGGCTTTGACCGTAAGCTCCAGGCAAGGCACGTGAAAATTGGTGGCTCCGGGTGTCCGCTCGAACGTTCTAGGATCCCCGATCTGAAAATAATCCAGCGGCGCGCGCCGGTAAATGGAGTTGGTGGGCAGGAAAACGTGATTGGTGGCCGGTGATCCCAAAGGTGTTTGAAAAGAATACGCCGGAAAGGTCGGATCGTACGGCCTCCACTGGAGAGGGAGAATGTTGGTGCTTACTGCAATCTGGAAACGCTGCATGGCGGCGGCCGGGTTGAGCAATTTGTGCGTCTCAAGATTAGTCACGAGGATGCTGATGTCCGGCCAAACCCATATCTTCAATTTGCGGGCGAAAGCATTCGTGTAGGAATTCCACGCTGCAACGCCAACAACGTTGGTAACCGTGAGCAGATACATCTGGTCGATCTCATTCACCGGCAGATTCGTAGAAATTCCCGGTCGTTGGAACTGGAGCTTGCGGGTCACCCGTATCTGCGTGTTCATCGCCAGCTCATCAAAGTTGGGATAACCCTTCCGAGCGCCAATCACGAGAGGCACGTTATAGACCAAGTCATTGGCCCTCACAGGAATAGTATCAGCCGGATCGGATAAGTCATGGAGCCGCGACAAGTTGGTGCTGGTGAGAATCTGAGTGTCGGCGGTAAGCACCTCGCGGTAACCGCTAACAAATACTCGACCTGTAACTTTGCCACCCCGGGTATCCATGAAAATCGGCCGATACACAGTTGGAAGGTACAGAAGCCCCGCTTTGTTCGTCGCGGTGGTCGCGTCGTACATGTTGGCGGCAAGCTGCAATAGACGATGGACCGAGGGGGTGTAGAAATTGGTAGGCCAAATCGGAATTTGGAGGTTCGTGACAAGCACACCATTCAAGTAATTGGTAACCAGCACGTTGGTGGCGCCGAGGGGATTCCCAACAGAATAGCCGGCATCTACCAACAGCCGAATGGCGGCGTTGGTGAAGAACTGGGCCGGCCGCCAGGAGATAAATTCCGTGGTCTTGTTCGGCACGACATAGCCGTTGGTATCGACATTACAGTAATTGAGGTTTATCTTGTTGTCCGGCTCCGGGGCGGAATCGGTGCCGAGCTGCGAGAGCAGCCGATAAAAGGTGTACCGGTCGTAAGAGCTGTTGGTAGCGCCGGCCATCAGGAGGCGCTTGCTCAAGGTCCACGTGGTAGCCAGGTTCCTGGAGAATATCCCCATGCCGGTCTTGCTCTCGTCAAACAAATCCTGGGTCGTGAAAAAACGGTTGGGATTCTCCGCGCCAGCCCAGGACAGGTTCACGCGAGCATCGTCGGCATCGGTGAGTCCCACCGGCCACCAGGTGTTCGTCATCAGCGGGCCGGAGGAGTAACCATCAATGAAATCGTGACGGAACGAGTTGGATGCAGAAGTGCCGAGAAATCGGGAAACACTCGCGACGGAATTATAGCTGTTGTTGTACCGGTACCGCATCAGGTAAAGCACGTCATCAAAGGCCGATCCGGCGTTCGCAGGCTGTGCAAGACCGGCGAAGTTGATGTTGTAAGAGTAGGGGAAGAAGCCGTGAGTGTTCAGCAGGGTGGTCGGCCAGAGGTTGGTGTTCAGGTCCACCAATAGCGCCGCAAGATTGATTTCCGAGGTCAGGACGCCCTGGTTGCGCATGAACCTGTCGCCGCGGCTCATGTCCGCTGGAGCGGACGGTTTCGCATAATTGTGGATCGAATTGATGTCCAACGTCTGGCCGGCGGGCACCACAAGATAGGCGTAGCGATAGGCAAAGAGGTTCGTGGCCGAATGAGGGAACTCGGGACGCTGCAACCCCCCAATCCATTGCGGGTCGCCGACCAGGAAATTCGTGGCCCCAGTGGGCTTGTCCAAATCATTGGTGATCGCCAAAAAGCCCGTGGGCTCGAACCTCGGGTTGCCGTTGAAGTTGGTGTTGCGGTTCAGGTTGAGGAAGAAGCGAAACTCAGTGGAATTGGCCGCGAGCGCATTGGTGATGAACACGGGCGGGCGCGAATTGAAGAACAGGTTGGCGATGTTTCGCTCCCGCTCAAGCGAGCTGAAATTAGTTGAACCGCCGACCCTATAATCGTAATTGACGTTCAGCGGATCGGGAGGGGCGGTGGGCAACTGGGACGGATTGAACCCGTTTATGTTTATGTAATTCGTCGAGACGAGGAGCCCGTAATTGAAGGGGTTGG
>JBAXTC010000091.1:0-16081 GCA_037130375.1 Verrucomicrobiota bacterium
GGGGCGCACGCTTTGGGCCAGACTTTTCGGGTGCAGGCGATGTCCGCCAGGTAATCGCGCAACTTGACATGGAGGAAACGCTGGAGGCGGCGGATGCGCCCGCGCCAATCCCCGATGACTCATTCTAGTCGTTGCTACACCAGCGTGTGGTGAAGACCGCCAAAGCACGTTTTGAGGCCGGGCATTATGCTGATTCAGTTGAAGCCGCGTTGAAGGAACTTAACTCCGTGGTGAAAGCCTTGGTCAAGAAGGCCACGGGCAAGGAGCTCGACGGCGCTGACTTGATGCACCAGGCACTGTCACCGAAGAACCCCATTATCATTCTGGACGACCTCGGCACGGAGAGTGGACGCAATCAGCAGACAGGTTACATGGAGATTTTCGCTGGTGCGATGATGGGCATCCGCAATCCCAAAGCGCACGAGAATCTCACCATCACCAAGGAGCGCGCCATTCACCATCTATTTCTTACCAGCCTGCTTTTCAATAGACTGGACGAGAGAACCAATCTTAAATGACCAATGAGTGACGAACCACTAATCCGGCTTTTTCAACGCCACTACGCTGATCCCGTGGCGGCGGTTCGTCGCTTCGATGCACATCTGGCGTCCGTTGAGTTGCCATTCGATTTCCATGCGCAGCTTCGTGAGCTTACCTACCCGCCGCAGCCAGGATTGCCGAATGGGATGCCGTCCTTTATTTACTACTTCGTTCCAAACTCCCGGCGTGGCACGGACCAGCCGACAAAGGAAGACCCGCTCCATCCATCCTTCGTCAACGCTTGCGATGGTATCGGCCTCAATCTCGGATGCCCCGTGCGTTTGCTCCGGGCCTTGGATGCGCTTGCGCAATTGCCAACGGATGACCAGCAATCCCCGAGGGCGGGCCTTCGCACTGCGCCCGAACACCTCAGCACCATCGAAGAACTTCTTTGGCTCACGGGATGGAAGTCTCCTTCAGGGCAACGGCGGGGCGGTCAGTTCGCCGGGGTAAGCGGCGACGTGGATTGGGCATTGCAGGCGAGCAGCTACCCGATTTACGTGGAGGCCAAGTTTCGTCGTTCCGATTGGCCTCGGCTGTCCGACGGCAAAACATTTTCCCGTTTGGGGGAAGGCTTCCTTTCAAGCGCGGCCCATAAGTTTCCCGATCCGCCGCATGTCGCAGCCTTGCACATCGTGGGTATCACTACCTTCGATAACATTGACGAGGACATTATGCACGGCATTGGCCACGAGTTGGAGGCAACGCCGCAGATTCACGCCGTCGTGATCCGCAGCATGTTGCAAATGACACACGTCATTTCGATGAGCGTCGAGGTTCGCGACCGAGTGCTGGGGTTGCTCAATGTTCCGACCATCTCGGATTTTCCGGTAAACCACGGCGTCCTCTACCATCGCGAACAACGCGACAAGCGAATCGCCAGCCGCCCACCGCAGCAAGATGAGGTAAGACTGTCCAAAGCCGTTTGCTGGTCATTGCAGCCGCAGGGAGTTGTGCCTTTCCCAATGCCAGAGCCAGGGCTCTACCGTCTCAACATACCATCGCGCGGCAGTGACGGCGAACCACGATTTCAAATCGTCCCGAAATTTCTTATGTCTCCGCATGAAGCGGCGGGCCACAATTGAAATGATCCATCCTGATATGAATACAACTGACCCACTGATAGCCAAAGCAACAAGCGTGGAAGAACAATCTGACAGCGTTGTCGTTTCGTTTGGGGCTGAATGGCACGAGCCGCTACTACGAGAGCGATTCACTGCCGTGATAAGGAAGCGAGTGCCCAAGTCTCTCGATGCCAAATGGCTGTATTTCCATGTCAACGCGCCAATCAGTGCAATTGCGGCGCGAGCAGAAATTCGAGCTATCAAAGAAATGCCGTCTCAGCAGGCAGTGAAATAAACAAAAGAGCTGGCGCTGCCAGTTGCAGAAATCGAAAACTATTGTGCCGGTTCATCATCAATCGGCTGCTACGAACTTGGCCGATTCTTTTTCCCGAGAAAACCGCTGACCATCCGAGACCTCGCTGAAAGCATGGTCTATCACGCCCCGCAAAGTTTTTTTATTCTTTCCAGAGAAGCCAAGGCAGTAATCGACAAGTTGGCTGGTTTCAAAGCTTCCCTCACAAAACACACTTCGCCTAGCCGATGAGCATTAAAAAGAAACTGATCGAAGTGGCCCTGCCGCTCGAAGACATCAATCGCGAGGCGGCGAGGGAGAAGTCTATCCGGCATGGGCATCCGTCCACATTACATTTGTGGTGGGCGCGCCGGCCGCTCGCGGCGTGCCGTGCGGTGTTGTTCGCATCGCTGGTGGATGATCCTTCGGAATGTGTCGCGGAGTTGATGAAAGATTCCGCCAAACGAAAGGCGGCGGAGAAGGAACTAAAGGCTCGCAAACGATTGTGGGACGAGATGACGGACTTGCTCGCGAAAGCGCAGGCGAGCGGCATTTCCGCGCCTCCTCCCGGACCTGAGCCGAGGCTGGAGGAGATTGTCGCCGAGATTGAGCGGGAACGGCTGTTCGAGATCATCCGGGAATTGGTAAAGTGGGAGAATTCAAACAATGAGCGCGTGCTCAATGCAGCGCGTGCTGAAATCGTGCGTTCATGCAACGGCAACCCGCCTCCGGTTTACGATCCATTCTGTGGCGGCGGTTCGATTCCACTAGAGGCACAACGGCTCGGACTGGAGGCACGCGCCAGTGATTTGAATCCCGTGCCCGTTCTCATCAACAAAGCGCTCATTGAAATCCCGCCACAATTTGCAGGCAACCCGCCAGTGAACCCGGAGGCGCGGAAAAAACTCGGTGCGTCGGGATCTTGGAAAGGCACGGCGGGGCTGGCCGAGGACATTCGCTATTACAGTCAATGGATGCGCGACGAAGCAGAAAAACGCATCGGCCACTTGTATCCCAAGGTGAAGCTGCCGAAGGAACATGGCGGCGGAGAAGCGACAGTGATTGCGTGGTTGTGGGCGCGCACGGTTGCGAGTCCAAACCCGGCAGCCAAAGGCGCGCATGTGCCACTGGTTAGGTCGCTCTGGCTTTCTACAAAGGCGGGCAAGAAGGAGTGGGTTGAACCTGTCGTTGACCAGAGCACGATGACCTACCGATTTCAAGTCCGCACCGGCAGCGGCGAACCCCACGCTGGAACAGTTAGTCGCAATGGTGGTCTGTGCTTACTCACAAACAGCCCAATGCCGCTCGAATACATCCGCGCGGAAGGTAAAGCTGGCCGGCTCAGCGCGCGACTTATGGCAATTGTGGCGGAAGGGCGGAACGGACGGATTTATCTGCCGCCGGAAGAGGAACACGAGCAAATCGCTCACAGCGCAGAGCCTCACGATGTGCCAGATACAGACCTACCTGAGCAAGCCCTCGGGTTTCGGGTGCAAAACTATGGCATGACAAAGCACCGCCATTTGTTCACGGACCGTCAACTGGTGGCACTCACCACGTTTTGCGATTTGGTCGGGGAGGCATTTACGAAAGTGAATCTAGACAGCGGAAGGAACGAAGATTACGCGAAAGGTGTTGCTACTTACTTGGGCCTTACGGTGAGCCGACTGGCTAATACCAATTGCAAATTGGCTATCTGGTCGCAAAGCAGAAATAAAAGCGTCAATGCCTTCAGCCGCCAGACGATGTCAATGATCTGGGATTACCCGGAGGTCAATCCACTCGCAGGGGCTGCTGGCGACCTTGGCGAGACTACCGCTTCAATGTCGAAATGCGTCGCAGGTTTGCCAGGAGGGTATCCGGGCAAAGTCTTCCAATTGGATGCACGAGCCATCAGTGAAAAAGACCCTGCACTCATTTGCACTGATCCGCCTTATTACGACAACGTGCCCTACGCGGATTCGTCGGACTTTTTTTACATCTGGCAGCGAGAATCTATCGGGAGATTCCATCCTTCCATCTGCGAAACAGTGCTCGTCCCGAAGTCACAAGAACTGATTGCCGAACCCTTTCGACACGGAGGTCGTGACGGAGCAAGAGAATACTTTGAGAATGGGTTCATCGACGTGTTTACGAAAGTCAAGATGAGCCTTGCTCCGGGGTTTCCCCTCACGCTGTTTTACGCCTTTCGCCAATCCGAAGAAGATCAAGGAGACGGCGATGAAAGTGAGATTCAGGATACTGAACATGCCTCAACAGGTTGGGAAACCATGCTCGCGGGAATGCTCGATGCTGGGTTTCAAGTTGACGGAACTTGGCCCATGCGAACTGAGTGCGCAGGTGGAGTTCGCAATGTTGGAAGGAATTCGTTGGCTTCTTCGATTGTTCTAGTTTGCCGACCGCGCCCCGAAGATGCGAGCGTGGTATCACGCCGCGACTTCTTGGCCGCGTTAAAGAAGGATTTACCAAAAGCATTGCGACTTTTGCAGAAGGGCAATATCGCGCCCGTGGATTTGGCCCAGGCCGTAATCGGACCAGGCATGGCCGTTTTCTCCCGCTACTCAAGGGTGCTAGAAACGGATGGCTCGCCGATGGGCGTGCGCACTGCGCTGGCGCTCATCAACCAGTCGCTCGATGAAGTTTTGGCCGAACAAGAAGGCGAGTTCGATGCGGACACGCGCTGGGCGCTCGCGTGGTTCGACCAAAACGGATTTAGTGAGGGCGCGTATGGCGTGGCCGAGACTCTTTGCACGGCTAAGAACACGAGCGTCCAAGGCATGAAGGACGCCGGCATCCTCGAAGCCAAAGGCGGCAAGGTCCGGTTGCTCAAAAAGGAGGAGTTGGACGCCGATTGGAATCCATCCACGGACTCGCGCCTGACGATTTGGGAAATCACGCACCACCTGATCCGCCGCTTGGAGCAAGGCGAGTCCGGCGCGGCGGAATTGATCCACCAGCTCGGTGCGAAGGCCGAAGTCGCGCGCGACCTGTCGTATCGGCTCTACACTATTTGCGAGCGTCGCAAATGGGCGCAGGAAGCCATCGCCTACAACGCCCTCGTCCTCTCCTGGAGCGACGTGCAACGCCTCGCACAGGAGAAGAAGGCGGCAGCACCAACGCAGGGGGAATTGATTTGAGAGAAAGGGAATTACGACCACCACAACCACTATGAGCACCCACTACTGTCATTCTTGCGCCCTGGCACTCGGGCATTATCCGGCCACGAATCCGGAGGTCGTCAATCTGACGGGCAGCAATTATCAGCTCCAGAAGTTCGTTAAGCACACAACTCCTGGCACTGGCAGTTGGGTCGGGAAGAACTCGATCTACGCCGACCCAACCTACGAAGCCTACAAGAACTACTACGTATCAGGCAGTCTTTCGGGAAGCCTTGAAATTGACGCCAACGGAAGAAAGAACGTGATTTGGTATGCCAGCTCTTCGTTGGGCACTTGCTGGCAGAATGGTGCGCCAGTGTTCTCTGGCGACGCGGTCAAGATAGTTCTCCCAGAAGATGACCAAAAGGTGCATCACTTCCACATTGAGGCGAGTGGCTACCAAATGACTGCCTGCGCGAAGTGTGGCAATCCCATCCTGTCCTGAATCGCGTAACCACACGACCGTGCAAACTACGAATAGCCCATCCGTCGCGCGAAACATGATTTTCGTCAGCCATGCGAACCCGGAGGACAATCTGTTCACTCGCTGGCTGGCGCTTCACCTCGCACGGGAGGGTTATCCTGTGTGGTCCGACCTGACAAAGCTACTCGGCGGAGAAGATTTTTGGCGGGACATCGAGGTCGCAATACGCGAGAGGACGGCAAAGTTCCTGTTCGTGCTCTCGAAAACGTCGAACCAGAAACAGGGTGCGTTGATGGAGTTGACCGTCGCCCGAAAAGTCGGAAGGAGCATTCATGACTTCATCATTCCTCTTCGAATTGATGACATCCGCCACGACGACATCAACATCGAGCTTCAACGATTGAACTGCATTGATTTCTCGAAGGGCTGGGCTGGCGGCTACGGGAAACTGCTGGAGAAGCTGCAAGAAGACGGCATTGCACGCGACGCGCGTTTCTCCCCCGATGCCGTGACGAAGTGGTGGCGGGATAATTACTCAGTGGCGGAAGGCGTGCTCCCCACACCAGAGCGCTGCGCATCGAACTGGTTCGAATTCTCGCAACTTCCCAAGACGGTCTGGCTGCATTCGATTGACCCGCAGGACAAATTTGAGAAAGCGGTCAAAGATGATGTTCTGAAGTTTTCAGTCCCAACCCGACCACACAGCAATTGCCTGTTTTCATTCGCAAAGGCGGACGAACTGTCCGCCGGCCTCGGTGAACACGGGCTGGAGATTATTCACACCCTGGAGTTGACGGTAGATGAATTCTGCAAGGACGGGCTGAAGCATCCGCAAATCGAGCGCCGCGACGCGCGCTACATCCTGAGCAGCATGTTTCGCGATGGATTTGAACGGTTCGCGGTATCCAAGGGACTCTTGCCTTATGAACTGTCGGGCGGCGCAAAATTCTACTGGTTCAAGCAGGGCTTGGTCGAAAACGACAAGGTATTCTTCCTGAATCCGGCAGGTGAGAAAGGCTGGCGAGCGATGGTGGGCTACAAATCGTTCAGCGCTAAGGAAGGCCAGACGCGCTATCGCAACTGGCATTTTGGGATTCAGGCGCGTCCCTTTTTCTGGCCGTTCACCGGATTTGCGGTGAAAGCGCACGTCGCGTTCACAGAGAATGGCATTCTCTACGAGAGCAAAGCGAAACAGCACGCTGCCCGCCGCAGTCAATGCAAGAGCTGGTATAACGACGACTGGCTGGATCGGATTCTGGCGACGATGTCGTTTCTCGCCGGAGAGAACAGCGATGAACTTCTGATTTCGCTATCCAGCGATCAACATCTCGGCGCAAAGCGGATTCCGATGTTGTTCGAGAGTCCAGTCTCGTTCCAGTTGATGGAGGAACAACCGCCAGTCGAAGAACCGGAGCGCGACGATGACGAAGCCGTAGAGCCCGAAGACGAGGAGGTCGAACCGTAAACAAGCTCATCCATTTGCCCGAACCGACGCTGCTTTTCGGGCACGGCCAAAGTGTCGAAGACCCACGCGACGGCCTGAGTCTCTTCGGACCATTCGATTCGGCTCAGACTTTCGGAGTTCGTTACGGCGTCATCGGAACGAAGACCGGTATCCGGCGTTTCGCGGAGTGGGTGGAGAAAATCCAGCATCCGGTCGTGGAGGAAAAGCCAACACGCCTGCGGCCACCATTTCCAGGATTCGAGGCGGCGTTCGGCATTCCTTTCAATCCAAAGCCGCTGGTCTGTGTCGAGTTTGAGGAGGCGGCCTTGATGAAGCATGTGCTCATAGGCGACCGGTTTAAGCGGGTCTATGAGACGGCGGGATTTTTCACCGAGCGGATTTTGGAAGCCATACGCACCGAGGAGGACAAACCGACACTCTGGTTCATCATCGCGCCCGAGGACGTTTACAGGTATTGCCGCCCTGCGCAGACGGTGGAAGCGGCACTTCGCATTGCTGCGGCTGGGACAATGAAGCCATCGGAAGCGCATCGGCTTCAAAAGCAGCCGGCATTGTTTGGGGAATGGAACGAAGCGGCAGTGCCGTATCAATACGACCCGGATTTCAGAAATCAAATAAAAGGACGACTATTGTCGCAGAGCATCCTGACTCAAGTCGTTCGCGAAAGCACCCTCGCGCATCGCGAATTCTTAAACAAGGCCGGAAAGCCAACGCGGCAACTGGACAAGCTGCAATCCGAAATCGCTTGGAACATGGGCTCGGCCATTTACTACAAGGTGGGAGGACGTCGGTGGAAATTGAACGGCGTCAGAAAAGGCGTCTGCTACGTCGGCCTCGCCTACAAGCGCGACGAGAAGAACGCCGATCCCCAGGCCGCGTGTTGCGCCGCACAAATGTTTCTCGACTCCGGTGACGGGGTGGTCTTCAAGGGCAACGTCGGCCCGTGGATGACGGGAAAGCGCGGTCATTTCCATCTGACAACAAACGCGGCCTATCAGTTGTTGAGTCAGGCCATCGAATCCTACAAGGCGAAGCACAATGGAAGTCCTCCCAATCAGCTTTTCGTGCATGGGAGAGTTCGCTTCGAAGAACCCGAATGGAATGGCTTCTTGGAAGCGGCTGGAAAGCGCACGCAAGTTGTGGGCGTAAGAATTGACGACGCCGACGCTTTCCGCCTCTACCGCGAGCAGGGTTCAATGCCCGTGATGCGTGGCGTTGCTTGGGTTCAGGATAAATACTCCGCCTATTTGTGGTCACGAGGTTTCACACCACGGCTTCAGACATATCCCGGCAAGGAAGTGCCGTCGCCGCTGTTCGTAGAAGTTTGCAGAGGCGATGCTCCTATCGAGACCGTCCTCCAAGACGTGCTCGCTTTGACGAAGCTGAATTACAACTCATGCAGGTTTGCGGACGGAGTGCCGGTCACTCTGAAATTCGCTGATGCGGTCGGCGAGGTTTTGATCAGTGGGCCAGCCGTTCCCAAAGCACCGCTTCCTTTTAGGCACTACATCTGAAACGAATGAGAATTGCCTTGTTATTGTCACAAAAACTAGACAGTGTTTGTGACAGCAAAACCAGTGAAAGCGATTCAACCCATTGATAGTCCGATCCTCCGGTTCATGCAGTCCAAACCGGATGCCTCTGTGTTTTCGTCGGGGAACTTCACCGATCTCGGTAACCCGGATGCCATCCGGCAGGCTTTGAGTCGCTTGGTGAAAGCCGGGAAGATCCGGCGGATTCGCCGGGGACTTTACGACCTGCCACGTTCACATCCGATTACCGGGCAGACCGCGCCAGACATCACGGCGACGGTGCGAGCGCTCATGGACGGCAGTCACGCACAGTGGCAATTCACGGGGGCTTACGCTGCGAACGCCCTCGGCTTGTCGGATCAAGTGCCGGCCAAGATCATCATTCTGACGGACGGCGTGCCGCGAAAAGTGTCGCTCGGCAAGCTGGTGCTGATTTTTCGCCGCGCAGCACCGCGTAATTTGCTGGGCGCAGGGCATCGGTCGGGCTTGGTGATTGAGGCATTGCGCTATTTGAAAAGCAGCCCGGACTTGGCGAAGCACGTGGATCGCCTCAAGCGCGATTTGGACGCGAGCACCAAGAAAGACCTATCAGCGCTTGTTCCTAAACTTGTGGTTTGGATGCGCCCCATCGTCCAGCAAATCACCCAAATTTGAGGCATGGATACTGTTCTACAACTTTCCCAACGGCAGCGGGTCGAACTCTTCGAGAGCGCGGCATTGAAGACCGGCATGGACGCCGTGATTCTGGAGAAGGACTTCTGGGTTTGCTGGACGTTGAAGGAATTGTTCCGGCTGCCGGACATCGGCGAGCATCTCATCTTCAAAGGCGGCACGTCGCTCTCAAAGGTCTTCAAGGTCATCGAACGGTTCTCAGAGGACATTGATGTTTCGATTGACCGTGGCTGGCTCGGATTCGGAGGCGCAAACGAGCCGGAGGCGGGCACGAGCAACAAGGAGAAGCAACGCCGGATCGAAGCGTTGAAAACGGCCTGCCAACAGAAGATCACTTCCGTGCTTCAACCCGCACTGGAGCAAGCCATCAGGGCAAAGTTGCAGGCGACAGAGAAGTGGTCGCTTCGCACGGACGATGACGACCCGGACCAGCAGACATTGATGTTTGATTATCCGGCCAGCTTTACACCCGATGCGACCGGATACATTCGACGGGTGGTGAAGATCGAAATGGGAGCGCGGGCAGACCACTGGCCAAGCGAAACGAAGACCATCACTTCCTACGTTGCGGAAGAATTCCCGCAAGGCTTTCGAGCGCCGAGTGCCGAAGTGAAAGTGCTGTCAGCAGAACGAACCTTCTGGGAAAAGGCCACTATCCTTCACGCGGAATTCCATCGTCCGGTGGAGAAGCCAATGCCGGACCGGTTCTCGCGTCACTACGCCGACTTTCACGAATTGGTTCGCAAAGGAGTGGCGACGGCAGCCATTGCGAAGCCGGACCTGCTCGCACGGGTCGCTCAGCACAAGAACCTGTTCTTCAAAACGAGTTGGGCGCGCTACGGCGAAGCGACAAAAGGGACGTTGCACATCACGCCGCCCGCGCACCGCTTAAAAGCGCTGCGCGACGATTATACGCGGATGCAACAGATGTTCTTCGGCACGCCGCCCGAATTCGACAAAATCATCGCACTCCTCAACCAGTGGGAGTCCGAGTTCAATCAGAAATAGCTTATGGCCATCACCAACCACGAACGCATCGGGAAATGTCTCGAACAGTTGAGTTTGGGACTCCAACCGTTCGTCGAACGCGAACTCAAGAGCAACTACCAGGACAACTGGTTCGCCGAGACGCGAAGGACATTAAGCGCCACGCAAGTTGATTTTCTCGGCACAGCGGACAAGCCAGAGTGGGACATCGCGAGTTTGCTGGCCACTCTCTGGAATCAGTGGAACGACGTGTTCAAGAAAGTCCTCGGCCACACGGAACGCAGCCTCGTGAGCGAGTTGCGCGAGGTTCGCAACAAATGGGATCATCAGCGGACGTTCACCACGGATGGTGCATACCGGGCACTGGACTCGATGGAGCGCCTGGTCAATGCCGTGTCCGCGCCGAAAGAGGGAGAGGAAATTGCCCGCCACAAGGCGGAACTCCTTCGCCTGAAGTTCGACGAGCAAGCGCGACACGAGCGCCGCAAAGCCGCCGCCACAGTGCTTGAAGGGCAAAGCGTTGCCGGTCTGCGTTCATGGCGCGAAGTTGTCACCCCTCATCCAGACGTGGCTTCCGGACGCTATCAGCAAGCCGAATTCGCCGCGGACCTCTGGCAGGTTTACAAGAAACGGGCGACTTCCGAATACGGCGATCCAATCGAATTCTTTCGCCGGACATTTCTCGCGGCAGGGCTGAAGGGCTTGTTGGTTCGATCCGTGCGCCGCCTTGCTGGGGAAAGCGCTGATCCCGTAGTTGAGTTGCAGACAAATTTCGGCGGCGGCAAAACGCACTCGATGCTGGCGCTATACCACCTGTTCTCCGGGCATCAGCAGAAGGATTTCCCGGGACTTGAACCGGTGTTCGAGGACGCGAAGTGCGAGCTGGCCAAAGGCGTCCGCCGGGTGGTGATTGTCGGAAACAAGATTTCGCCTGGGCAACCCGACAAAAAAAGACGACGGCACAGTAGTGCGCACATTGTGGGGAGAACTGGCCTGGCAGCTTGGCGGCAAAGAGGGTTACGCGATGGTGAAAGAAGCCGACGAGACCGCGACAAATCCCGGTGATGTCATCGGCCAGCTTCTACGGAAGTATTCGCCGTGCCTGATTCTGATTGATGAATGGGTCGCTTATGCGCGCCAGTTGCATGAGCAAAAAGATCTGCCGGGTGGCGATTTCGAGACGCACTTCACCTTTGCGGACGGCTGTTCCAGCCGATCACCGATCCCGCGATGTTCACAGCGCGAGACAATGTCGCAAAGGCATTCTGCGAACTTTATCGCAACCAGCATCAGGAATTCCCGCCGGAATGCCGTGAAGCCGACTACGAACGCAAAATCAAAGCGGCCTACCCGATTCACCCGGAGATTTTTGAGCGGCTCTATCAAGACTGGTCAGGATTGGTGAAATTCCAGCGCACGCGCGGTGTTCAGCGATTGATGGCTTCGGTCATCCACGCGCTTTGGGAGCAGGGCGATTCAAGTCCGCTCATACTGCCAGCCCATATCCCCTTGCTTGATCAGCGAGTGATTTCAGAAATCATCCACTTCCTGCCTGATGGTTGGGAGTCCGTTCTTGAAAAGGACGTGGACGGCGAAAGCTCGCTCCCGCTAAAGCTCGACTGTGAGAAATCAGGCACAATTGGGCGCTACGCTGCGGCGCGAAAAGTTGCCCGCACATTGTTCCTAGCGTCCGCCCCGACTCCAGGAGCGGCAAATCGTGGCGTCGAGGACCGCCGAATTAAGCTCGGCTGTGTGCAACCGGGAGAGATCCCCAGTATCTTCGGTGACGCCCTCCGCCACCTCGCACAGAGCGCAACTTATCTGTATCAAGACAACGCCCGCTATTGGTATTCAACGCAACCGACCGTGACCAAGCTCGCGGAGGACCGTGCGGAGCAGATGAAGCGCGACTCCGATTCGGTCGCGGAAGAAATCAAAACCCGTGTTCAGGAGGATTTGAAGGCACGCGGTGATTTTCTTGCGATACGGGCGTTCACCAAAAACAGCGGTGAGATTCCCGACGAAATGGAAACACAGCTTGTGGTGCTGGGAGTGGATTACACCTATGCCAAGGAGGCTGGCAATTCTGCTCAGGCACAAGCTCAAGCCATTCTCGATTCACGGGGCAACAGTCCAAGGCTTTTCAAAAACGCAGTTGTGTTTCTGGCCGCTGACCGCACACGGCTCGCCGAGTTGGATGAAGCCGTGAGGCTCTACCTTGCGTGGGAGTCCATCGAGCATGACAAGGATCAGTTGGGGCTGGACGGCTTTCAAATGCGTCAGGTCACCAACCAGAAGACGACGTGGAACACCGCCGTCAAAGGGCGCATCGGTGAGACGTTCTGCTGGCTGCTCTTCCCGTCGCAGCCGACTTCACAGTCTCCCTTGGAATGGCAGGCGGTAAAGTTGAGCGGGCCTGACCCGCTTGCGGTGCGCGCATCGAAGAAACTGAAATCGGACACGCAAATGGCGTCACAATATGCTCCGACGTTATTGCGTCAGGATTTGGACAAGATTCCCCTTTGGCGTGGTGACGGCGTTTCCGTGAAGCAGCTGACCGAGGATTATGCAAAGTATCCCTACTTGCAGCGACTGCGCAGCCCTGCCGTTCTCGTGGCGAGCATCCAAGATGGATTGTCCCGAATAACGTGGACCACCGAAACCTTTGCCATCGCCGATTCGTGGGATGAGAAGCGGCCGCGTTTTGTCGGCCTGCGCGCGAACTGCAACGTATTGCTTGATGCCGATTCGACAGCACTCCTCAAGCCTCCTCAATGCAGATGTGGAAGTGACGTTGGAGATTCAGGCCCGAGTGGAGGGTGGCATTCCAGACAACATAGCGCGCACCGTTTCCGAGAACTGCAAAACCCTGAAATTCCTGACGCAAGGCTTTGAGAAGGATTGAAAGCACCGAAGCTGGGACAGGCTTTTGTGCGGTGTGCGGGACTACTCCCGCCCCTCGTAAAGATAAGAATGGTGTTTAGGGCAGGACCATATTTGTCCCACCCGGCAGAATAAAGTTTTGAAGCATGGACCAAGTTACAAAATTGAGCGACCGGCTTTCGGCAGTGGTTGATGGCGGATTCTTCCGTCCGTTAGCCAGGCCATCCGCGCCAATTTATGTGGATTGCGCTGACCGCTTGGCACTCAGCGCGGACGAGGGTGGTCAACTCACGCAGAATGATGCTCTCGTATTGATTCGAGAAGTCTTGGCGCTGCACCCGCGCGCCGAATTGGGAGAAGACGAAGGAGCACACCTTGCCGACTTGCGGCAACGAGCAGCACAAATCTTCAACAAGCTTCTGGAAGCCGGCTGGCTTCAAGAGCGCACGGTCAGCTTGGATGAACGATGGGTTCTGCTGACTCCGCGTGTGCGTCCGCTAATCCGGTTGTTGCGCGAAATTGCTGACGACCACGTTGCCGAATTAAAGGATTTTGCCGCCACTTTGAGATCAATTTGTCAGACCCTGCTGATGGATGGCGCTCTCGATCCTGCCCGGCTCACTCCCGAGGAGTTTCGTCAAACAGTCAAAGAACTGCTCGACCGCGTAGAGCGGGCCGGAGATCAGATGCACGCGGTTGAAACGCAGATTCTGAAACACGAGGACCGCCAGCGCGCCAGCACCACCGCCAGGGAAACGCTTAACCGTTTCCTGGTCGAGTTTCACGCCGGGGAGCACATTGTTTGTTACGATGCCCTTCAGGAAGGCGGCCTCATCCCGCGCTTGCGACAAGCCCGTGCCGTTGTTCAGGACGCGTTGGCAAATCCATTTGCCAAACAGCGACTCGCAGACGGTTTGGCAAAGCATCGTGGTCTCGATCCAAGCGACGCATACATCGAAGCCGAAAAGGTTTTGCGCAAATTGGAAAACGGGTTGGCTGCCATCCCCACGAAACAGCGCTTGATTGACGGAAGGATGGCTGATTTCAGCCGACTTTCCTCGCAACGCTACCGCTACCAAACCGAAATTCGTGGACGGCGGCCAGAACTGGTCAAAGCTTATCTCAACACGGCAGATAGCAACCACGCCGGCCAATCTTTTGCCGACCTTCGTCGCGAACCGGGGATGACTTTGCTCTGCCCGGACGTTTCCATCTTCTTCGGGCAAGACTCACTCGCACCGATTAGGCGCGCACGCCCTCGTGTGGACCTTTCCTTAATTCAACCGCCATCAGCGGGCGATGTCGGCGAAGCTCAAGACCTGATTCGACATTTGAATCTCAACGCAATCACACCGCAACGGGCGTTTCGGTTCATTGAGAAGCATCTGCCAAAGAAGGGGGCATCTGTTTCGAGCGCGGACCTCAGCCTACATACGGAGGACGACTTGTTCGACCTGTTGGCAGTGCTTGCTTTCGAGCGAGCGAATGGCAGCGCACAGCATCGCCCGATGCGATGGGCAGTAAGACCCGCCCGTGCAGAAAGCGGGCTCGAACCTGACAAAATCCCGGTGGACACAATGGCGGGGCGGAGAGTTGAACGATTTATGTTGGAGCGCATCGCATGACATTACCTTGGCCATCATTCTGGGCGCATATTCCTGAAGACGACCGTGCCGCAATTCGCGAAGTGCTCGCGGAATTGCTCGGCACAGGAGTTCTTTTTGGAGACGACGGTCGCGCACGGCAGCTTTATCTGATTGCACGCGAGTATGAGCCTCAATTGCGGGAATACCTCGCGCCGCTAAACCTCGATCTCGTTCCCGATCCAGATCGTCCGCTATTCCAAGCCCGGCCAATTCCAGGAGAATGCAACCTGACGAGCCGATTCACGAAGGACGAAACGCTGTTGTTGTTGACGCTCTGGCGTATCTACGACGAGGAACGCATGGCGCGACCGGTTGAAACGGTGGTTATCCCGGCAAACCTTGTGTTCGCCCGATTGAAACTCTACTTCGAACACATCGAGGCCCCGAAAGATTCGCACTTTGAGAAGATGATTCTTCGCCTGCGCGCAAAAAGGCTTATTCGTTTTCAACGCCATGAAGACCCGCAGCGGTTCGGTGAATCAGTAGTGGAAATCTTGCCCACACTTCAACGAGTGATTCCGTTTGAGAATCAGGAAGCCTGGGAGCAGCAGGCATCGCTGTATCGCGTGACGGAAGCGGAAGCAGAAGGGGAGGACGTATGAACGACCGCCGTGTCTCGCTAACCCGTATCCTCGCCCTTAACTGGTATGGATTTCGCCAGATTCTGGAAGTCAGCAACGATATTCTGATCTCCGGCAAATTCGGCACTGGCAAGTCGGCCTTGTTGGACTTGATGCAATACGTGCTTTTGGGTGAACATTGGCGGGCCAATCGCGCGGCAGCGGGCAATGCGCGTGGTCGTTCCCTCGTCAGCTATTGCCTCTGTGACACGAATACGTTGAGAGACGGCGAGCCGCATTTCACCCGGTCCAGTGGCGTCACGGTCATCGGCTTGGAGTTCACCTGGCCGTTGGAACAAGGCAAAGCCGAGCCCCGCCGTGAAACTTGGGGTGTGCGCATCGAGTATAGCTCTGCAACTGCCGAACCAAAGCACACCTACTTTCTAATCCCAGACAGAGTGGAATGGGCAAACCTTGCACCCGGCGAGGTGATGATGGAGGAGGAATCGTTTCGGACATGGATTCGTCGCGACTACGGACGCGAGTTCTTGTTTGGCAGACAAAAGGACTATCTCGCCGAAATGGCGACCCCGCACCATCTATATTTCGACGCGGATCAGTTTTACAAAACATTCCCCAAAGCCATTGCCTTTGAACCCGAAGACAATGTCGAGAAATTCATTCGCGACTTCATTCTTGAAGATAATCCGCTCGACGTGCGCGACGTGAAGGCTGCGGTGGGAGCGTATCGTGAAACTCAAGCGCGCCTCGACAACCAGGAGGACGAAGCCACATTTCTGAGGCGCATCGCAGAGCACCATGCCGTGTTTGAGAAGTCGCAGCGCCAGGCAGCGATCT
>JBAXTC010000910.1:0-2883 GCA_037130375.1 Verrucomicrobiota bacterium
GACAAGCCCAGCCCGACGGGGCGCTATACATTTTCCATCTGGCGTCTGTGGAAAAAGAACGATGCACTGCTGGAATCCGGCCTGCTCGGTCCGGTGAAACTCATCCCGGCACAGAGATTTGAATTCCGCAACTGATTCGCAACACCCTCAAACAGCATAACCCGATTCCCGATTGCGCCTACTGAGGATACGAGGCGCGCTGAGAACACCAGAGGAAATCCCTTCGGTCAGTGCCGGTAGGAACCGGCCAGACTGAATAATGGGCCTGTTTGGTGGTGCCAACCTGCCAGCGCTTTATTTCCGCATGCCCATCGGCAAATGAAAAACCGGCCGCGCCATTATGATAGGAGGCGGGCATATCGCTCCACAGGTTTCCGGTGGGACCGTTGTTACAAAAGACGTACCAACCGTCGTTGATGAAGTCCGGGTGTTCGTCTAGAAATACAAAAATCATCGACGGGGTTCGAATCGCCGACAGCTTGAAGAATTGTGCCCAGCCCGAAACAAGTTTCGTGCCGGCAGAATCGAAAGGACCGACAAAGGCGTTCATGGAGACGCTGCGCACGCGCGGGTATTGCCTTCCGTTCGACTGGGTAGCCATGCTCCGGTCGGCCGGGCAATGATAAACACTGACATTCTTGCCGACAAAGGGAGCCAGCAGCCCCAGTTGCAGCAAAGCCGTGTTCGTATCTTGTTGAGGGCTAAAACCCATCACGTTCGCCACCCAGTTATTCGTGAGACTCGCCTCCGTGCCGTCGATCGTCCGATTGTTAACCAGCCGATCACTGTTGTCGTTGGCGTACATCAACCAGGCCAGCGCCAGTTGCTTCGTGTTGTTCAGACAGTAGATGCCCTCCGCCTTTTGCTTGGCCTTGGCCAAAGCCGGCAGCAATAGCGCCGCCAGGATGGCGATGATGGCGATGACCACAAGCAGTTCGATGAGGGTAAAACCGTGCTTCTGGCTCGCGGACGAACCATGCCTCGACAGGGAATCTGTATTTTGCCGCTCAAACCTATGCCTCATAAATATCCTCACATAATGCGTGTCTATTCAGACGCATGCAAGAAATATGCGAGTGCTACTGGTAATCAAATTGGGCCTTAGCTCCGCCGCAGCCCATTGGACAATGGTCCCCTCGCCAATGCCATGAGCTAACCGGAAAAAGCGGAAATCAAAAAGCGTTGAATACCTCCGAGTTTCTGCTACAACGCCGCAGCATGAGTCTCAATCGACGGAACTTTCTCAAGACCACCGGACTGGGAATCGGAGGGCTGGGCTTGCAGCTAAATGCATCCTCGGAAGCGGCCGAGAGCGCCAGCTTCCTGGTTCGCCGCCCCACCATGCATTTGGGGCTGGTGACCTATAACCTGGCAGCGGACTGGGACATTCCAACCTTGATCAAGAACTGCGAGGCAGCCAGGTTTGAAGGGGTGGAACTGCGAACCACCCACGCCCACAAAGTCGAGGCGAACCTTTCCAAGGAAGATCGCAAGGAGGTTAAGAAGCGATTCGCAGACTCAAAGGTGCAGTTGATGGGGCTGGGCAGCGCCTTCGATTACCATGCGCCCGATCAAGCGAAGCTGCGCAAAGATATCGAGGGAACCAAAGAATACATCATTCTGGCCGAGGACGTGGGTGCGACCGGTGTGAAAGTGCGGCCGAACGGCTTTCCCAAAGAGGTTCCCCAGGAGAAAACGTTGGAGCAGATCGGGCACGCTCTGCGAGAGGTCGGCGACTTCGGTCGCAACCATGGCCAAGTCATCCGGTTGGAGGTTCATGGCACCGGCACCTCGTTTCCACCCAACATTAAGAAAATCCTCGACGCCGCTGACCATCCGAATGTGGGCGCGTGCTGGAATTCAAACGCGTCCGATTTGGCCGGCCAAGGCTGGGATTACAACTTCGATTTGCTCAAGGACAAGATTTTCTCCGTGCATATAACGGATCTATTTCAGGAAGAATATCCGTATCGCAAGCTGCTCACGCGCCTGAACGAGATCAACTTCAAGGGGTTCTGCCTGGCCGAGATTCCCCCCAGCACTGACCCGATCCGCGTAATGAAATACTACCGCGCCCTCTGGCTGGCGTACCAGGGGCTGCTCTAGCCCGATGACGACAATCTCGTTGAAACTTCCAGACCATCTGCTGCTCCGGCTGGAAACGGAAAGCCGGGCGCGGCTGACCGCGCTGCTCAATCCCAATGACGAGTGGCATGCTTGGGCTCGGGAGTCGATGCGACGCTTGCGGGCGCCGCTCCTCACCAGTTAGCCCGGCCCGCGACCTCAACACCGCGCAGGAACGGATGCGCGATTGGAAAGCAAGAAATGAGCTGCGAGCAAAACGAACTTTGGCATGAATATCAAGGAGGGCCTCCCCAACCTCACCTTGCCGCCACGGGAGTTTCTAGCGATATTACGCGCACGATGATCACTCTGGAAGCAAAGGTGCCGGATCTGCTCTTGCAGCAGGTGCAGGAACTGGCCCACAAACAAAAGGTCAGTGTGGATGAGATCGTGTCCAGCGCGCTGGCTGCGCAGGTCTCAGCCCATTCCACGCGCGAAAGCGCCGCCTCGCGCGCCCGCCGCGTGCATTGCCCCAAGGTGGACGAGATTCTGGGCCGCGTTCCCGACGTCGCACCCCCGCCGGGCGACGAGATTTAACCAATGCCCCGCTTCCCGGCAGGCTTTGCTGCGCCGGAACACGCGGCGCAAGGAGCGCCAACACACCCCGCTTTGGATGCTCCTGCGCCACAGCCTAAAGGTGCGCGGGCTGGAGTTCCGCGGATGCGCAGGTGCAATTCTTCGTCAACGCGCTGCGCACGCGCTTTCATGCCGCTCCTGGCCACCGAATTTCCATCCCTGCCTATCCTCGGCTTTCATGCC
>JBAXTC010000911.1:0-2880 GCA_037130375.1 Verrucomicrobiota bacterium
CGCCCAGCGCAGTGATGTTCTTGACCTCATGGAAGCTGTAGGCGCCGAAGTCACCGATGGTGCCGAGCTGGCGGCCCCGGTAGGTGCCGCCGAAACCGTGGGCGGCATCCTCGATGACCGCGATCCCTTTTTGCCGGGCCAACTCCATCAGCGGCTCCATATCCACCGGATAGCCACCGATATGAACCGGGACAATCGCCTTGGTGCGGGCGGTGATCTTCCGGGCCACGTCCGCCGGGTCCATATTGACAGTGTCGCGTTGGACATCGGCGAAGACAATCCGGGCGCCCTTGCGCAGGACCGGGGCGGCGGTGGCGATGAACGTGATGGCCGGGATGATGACTTCGTCGCCGCTGCGCACGCCGGCCAGGTCCAAAGCGATGTCGTAGCCGGCAGTCCAGTTCACCACGAAGGAGGCATGTTTGCACCCCAGGTACTGCCGGGTGAGATCTTCGACGGCCTTGACCTGGGCGCCCAACGAGAGCTTGGTTGCGGGGCGGCCGTGGCGGTAGAGTTCTTGGACCGCCCCCTCAACCTTGCTGGCGGCGGCGGCGTAGGCGCCGGCGTCCGCGCCGGGGCCGATCAGGAATCGCACCAGGTCCATCACCAGACTCGTATCGGGTTTGACCGCTACCGCGTCCCAGGGGACCCTGGCATCGCCGGTGTTGTAGCGGAAGTCGGATTTCTCAGATTGGTTCATTGTTTGTGTAAGGGGGAGTTTCTTGCAGGCAGGTCATTTTGGCTCGGGCTTTTTCTCCTGAGCATTGCGCTCATCGAAGGTCTTGATCATGACAATGATTTCGCGTCCGCCTTTGATGCCGACATAAAACAACAGGAAGCCGTACCAGGCGATCGAGGCAAAAATCATCACCGACCAGAACAGGAGAAACAGATCATTCATGCGGGGACTTCCGTTGCGGGGATGTTTCTTTTTTCCGGGCTGCGCGAAAGCAGCGAGCCGACGAGCATCCCGAGAAACGCCAGCACAAAGGACAAGGCCCCCGCCAGTTCCGGGTGGATCGGCTGGGCGTTCGGAAACCGCTGATTAAAGTTCAGCAGCCATTCCTGCATCAGCGAGGGCGAGACCGGCAAATGCGCGCCCATTCGTTTTGCCTTCATGATCAGCAGGTTCACCACGAGGAACGTTATGGGGCCAACCGCCCCGAGCAACAGCGCGGCGTAGGCTCCCTGGGAGGTCGCGCGCCGCCAATACAGCCCCGCCACCAGCAGCGTGCATACACTCGCCAGATAGATATTGCCCGTCACCGCCAGGTAGTCGAACGCATTGCCGGGGAGCTCATACCACAGCCCGTAAAACAGCAGGAACAAGCCGATGGCCAGAACCAGCGCCCGGGTGATGAACAGGCGCGCCGCGGGCGACAGCGGCTTTTTCACGCACGGTGAGATGAGATCGTTGTACATCACCGTCGCCCACGTCAGCAGGTAGCCGCTGTCGGTGGACATTTCGGCCGCCAGCGCCGCCGCCAACAGCAGGCCAATAAAGCCCGTCGGGAGGAGCAGCCCGAGGAAGGCCGGGGTGGCGCGCAAACTCGCCTCGTTGGCCGTCAGGCCTTGCAGCGCGGCGGGCAGCCCGCCATGCTGCGAAAAATAGACCATGGCCGCCGCGCCCCACAGCCCCGGCAAAGCGAACCGCCCCACGAAATAGAATGCCGTCCGGCGATACATCCGCTTGGCCGTCGCCTCATCCTTCGACGAGAGCACGCGCGAGATCTGCGTCTGCCACGTCGTCACGACGGCAATCTGGAAGACCAGTTGCCAGAGGATATACATCCAGCCGAAATTACTCGAATGCAAAGGATTGAACGGATGGGCGGTCAGGGTCTGGCCAGCGCCGCCGCCGGTTCCTTCCCAACACTGCCACAGTCCGTGAACCAGGTTGCTCCAGCCAAGGCTCGAGATGACCAGGATCGAGGTCACCACAATGCCCGCGCCTTTCACGATGAATTGAATGTAATCGGTGACCAGAACGGACAACATGCCGCCCAACACCGTGTAAAGAAGGATCATGCCCAGCAGCGCCGTCATCACCCATTCCAGCCGCTGAACCGGCATCCCCGTGGCCACCACGAGGAATTCGCCCCCCAATCGGAGAAATATCCCCATGTTCAGCACTCCCCCCATCACGATGAACAGCCCTGCCAGCCATCGCACCTTGACACCGAATCGTTTCTCAAACAACTCCGGGATCGTCATCACCCCGGCCCGCCGCAACGGCCCGATCACAAACCCCGTGCGCCCCACGAAGTACATCGCCGTTGCCATCAGCACCCCCATCGTCGCCCCGGCAAATCCATTGGTGTACCCCAGTTGTGCCGTGTACATCACGGTGACGAGCCCAAGCTCCGTCGCCGCCAGCGAGGCAATCCCCAGGTTCAAGTCCATCGTCCGCCCCGCCACGGCGAAATCATCCACCCCCCGGATATACCGGCGCATGTAGATGCCCGCTGACATGCAGCCGACCAAATACACGACAATAATGATCCAATCGATGGGCGCGAGATTCACTTTAAACGAAAGGCCACCAACATTGACGACTGAGTGCGCAACATACCTCAGCAGTGCCTATCATCGTCCCATGGACGCCGTCAATACAAATGCCGAATAAAATCGCGGCGGCGCGTCTTATGGGCCTCGATTGACGGCATGTGGTTTCGGAATCGGCGTCAGTCCCGTCAGGGGCGGCATGGTGCAAGCGGCAAACCGTGAGGCAATGGACATGCCGCCCCTGGACGGGGCTGGACCATCCGCAGCACACGCCCGGGCTATAAAAATGTCGCCCCTAACGAAGACGCGAAGAAATCAGCAAAGGTTGCATGGGGATCATGGCCCCATCTCCTTCCCGTCTTCCCGCCTTCCCTG
>JBAXTC010000912.1:0-2870 GCA_037130375.1 Verrucomicrobiota bacterium
TGGCGGTCAAAGCGAGACATTGCCAAGGAGAATCCTCAACGCGCTCGCAAAGACCCACGAACTCATGCTGAATTCAAGAATCCAGAAAACGGCAGCCTCCGACCGCTCTCGAAGCGGTATCAAGCCGCGCTGCGCCGCTGAAACAGGCACGTCGCTCCGAATAACAGGAAAAAAATGAGGCTGATTACCTTTGGCGCATCCGCCACCGCCAGCAAATCGACGAAGACAATTCCTGCCAGCAGGCCGGAAACACTCGCCGCAAAGTCCTTTTCTGCCGTCCATAGCGCGTGCCGCAGGCAACGGATCGTCCACAAGGCAAGGATGGCCGAGAGCAGCAGCCCGGCTTCGCGGCGTCCATCATCATTCATAATCAAAGCCAGGAGAATCGGAACCGCCAGCAGGAGAATCGGCCAATGACGCCCCAAACCAGCCACCTTTTCCTGACGCATGAAACAATTCACACCCACGACGTAAACCGCCAGCGCGAGGCCGCACCAGATGGCCCAGCCGGTAATCCCGTTCGTGCCGGTTGACGCAGCAATGAGATAAAGAAACAACCGGCTGACTCCGGCCAGCAGCCCCGAGAAAACCGCCAGCCGGGGAATCACATAACAGAGGATGATGCAAAACGCCAGCGCAACTCCGAAACCGCCGGTGACTTTTCCCAACCAAAACAACATTACAGCCCCCAGCGCCAAAAAGACCAGCCCCCAACCTCGGAAGGCAAACGCCGTGGTCACCTGCGCGCCGCAAGGTTGGCGATCGAACTTTCCATCAAAGGCATCGTTCAAGAACGTCCCGCCCAGGTAGAGCAACGTTGCGCCCGCGAAAAGAAACGGAAGCCTCCGTGGATTGCCCCCGCCCCCGAGCCACCAACCCGCCAGGCAGTTCGACCAAACCGTGGGCAGACCGGCAGTGCGGTTGAGAATTATGGACAAACGCAGAAAAGACATCACCTCGCAAGCCTCAAGCGATCCAGTTGCCAGAGGCTTTCGCGGGCGGCCTTGATCCCGGCACCAGTGCTCATCTGCACAGTTTAGTTGTTCTCCGCGCAGTCACAACTCAATTTGTTGTCGAAACAAAGCTTGCGCGCGCCTTTCACTTCTCGTGAATTATAGCCATGAAATGGACCCAACTGTTTGCTCTGCTCGCATTCGTCTCGATTCTTGATATTCGGCTCGCAGCCGCGGCCGACAACCCCGCGCCAGTCCCCGATTCAAGCAAGCTGGTTATCCACGCCGACCGCGCTAAAGCCACCATCAGCCGAAACATCTATGGCCAGTTTTCCGAACACCTTGGCCACTGCATTTACGAAGGAGTCTGGGTCGGAGAGCAAAGCCCGATCCCCAACACGCGCGGCATTCGCAATGACGTTGTTGAGGCGCTGAAGCGGATCAAGCTGCCCCTGTTGCGCTGGCCAGGCGGCTGTTTCGCCGACGAATACCATTGGAAAGATGGCATCGGACCACGCGCGGACCGGCCCACGATGATCAATACCCACTGGGGCGGCGTCACCGAAAATAATCATTTCGGCACGCACGAGTTCTTTGATTTCTGCGAACAATTGGGCTGCGAACCATACATCTGCGGCAATGTCGGCAGCGGCACGGTGCAGGAGATGCAGCAATGGGTGGAGTACATCACGTTCCCAGGCGTCAGTCCCATGGCGGATTGGCGCAAGAAAAACGGCCACGCGCAGCCGTGGAAACTCAAATACTTCGGTGTCGGCAACGAGAATTGGGGCTGCGGCGGCAGCATGACCCCGGAATACTACGCGGACCAATACAAACGTTACGCCACCTACGTCCGGAATTTTGGCGACAACCGCATCTTCAAAATCGCCTGCGGACCCAACGGCGGGGACTATCACTGGACGGAAGTAATGATGCGCGAGGTTGGCCAGCGCATGGATGGCCTGGCGCTCCATTACTACTGCGGGTCCGGCAAACAAAGCCGCTCCGCCACCAGTTTTGATGAGCAGGATTGGTTCTTCCAGTTGAAGAACGCTCTGCGCATGGAAGAGTTGGTGGCCAAACACTCGGAGATCATGGACAAGTTTGACCCGGACAAGAAAGTGGCCCTGGCGGTGGATGAATGGGGGGCGTGGCACGCGGTCGAGCCAGGCACGAATCCCGGATTCCTCTTCCAGCAAAACTCCTTGCGCGACGCCCTGGTGGCTGCCAGCACCCTCAACATCTTCAACAACCACGCCGCCCGTGTGAGGATGGCCAATATCGCTCAGATGATTAACGTGCTGCAAGCCATGATCCTCACCGATACGGCAAGAATGATTCTGACCCCCACCTATCATGTCTTCGAGATGTTCACCGTCCATCACGACGCCAAACTGCTGCCAATCGAGTTGCGCAGCGCCGATTATGCCGTCGGTTCGGACCGAATCCCCGCAGTCAACGTGTCAGCCTCGCGCGGCCAGACCGGAACAATTCATATTACGCTTTGCAACCTCAATCCAAGCACCCCCGCCGAAGTGAATTGCGAATTGCAAGGCCTCAAAGTCCAGAAGCTCTCGGGCCGTATCCTGACCGCGCCGGCAATCACCGCCCACAACACGTTCAATCAGCCGGAAGATGTTAAACCCTCGGACTTTAGCGCATTCAAAACTACCGATACCGGGTTTGTGACGTCGTTGCCGCCAAAGTCGGTGGTGGTGTTGGCCCTCGAGTAATCCCACCGGGGCGGGGGAGGGAAGAGGGAAGAGCGGAGAGGGAAGATGGGAGGCAGAGTGTGCCGATCCATCCCTGCACCTTACACGTATCTTCAGCGACTCAGATGTTCCCAGCTCCGTCAGGAGCGGCATGTTTATAGTAACGCCCACCCCGGATGCTCGGCCAAGCTCCAGCGGAGCGGCA
>JBAXTC010000913.1:0-2869 GCA_037130375.1 Verrucomicrobiota bacterium
CCCCAACAGCCTCCGCGACTCAGGTAGAGTCCTGTTTCCATGTCTCGCAGCAAGAAAACGAATTGGCCGAAGGTGGCAAACAAATCCACGTCGCGGACAGAGTATTTGAACTTCTCCGCCGCGCCTTCGGGCTGGATGTCCGAGTCCCAGATCATAGGGGTAACATAGAGCGGCATCGGCATCCGGCCAGCGGTGAGATCGAGCCAGCCGGTTGGTCGCCAGCCGAGATAGGCCTGGCCGATAGCGATGCCGTCGCTGTTCTTGGCTGACAGGGTGGGGTTCGAGTCATCACCAAAAGTGACCCACGGTGAACGCGGGTTACTGGAAGTCTCGACTCGAAGTCCGTAATAAAAGTCGTCGAAAAGATCGCCGCGAATTCCAAGGCGCACCGAGTAACGAAAACGCTCGCGGTAGTAAGTGCCGCCGGATTCACCCGATCCGGGCGCATTGGCGGCGCTACGGTACTCATAGCGAAGACGGATATCCCCGTAGAGACCAATACTCTTGATCGAGTCGCTGAGTTTCCATTTGGATGCGCTCACCTGGTTGGTCTGGCTGGCTTCACTCATAAGCTCCTTGGCTTCGTTGTCCGTGAGGATGCCTTTCTGAACCAGCTTATTAATGAGCGCCTCTGCGGGTGGTGTCTGCGCATTCGCGCAGAGGGCCGTTGAAACTAGCGAGATGACCCCGAGAATCTTGCAGGTTCGAGTTGTTTTCAAAGCGTCAGCAGGCTGCCACCGACAAGAAGGACAAGGAAGCCGGAAAAGTGATGCCTTGGGCAAATGGCGTCATCAACCATAACGGCCTTCAATGTACTCGGCGGTCTTGGGATGCTTGGGCGTAAGAAAAAGGTCCTCAGTGCGGCGGTGCTCGATCATCTCGCCGAGCAGCATGAAGATACATTCGTCGCTGGCACGGCGGACCTGAGCCATATTATGGGTCACGATGAGAATGGTCGAGTGCCGAGCAGGGCTCGTCCATCAGGATGACCCGGGGCTTGAGCGGCAAAAGCCGGGCGATGCAGAGCTTTTGTTGCTGCTCGAGTTGGAGCGTGACGGCTTTGGTATCGAGGCGGTCTTTCAGGTCTTCCCAAAGACCGACCTCCGTCAGCGCCTTCTCCACCGCTTCGTCCAGGCTGGCGCGCTTGAGCTCCTGGCGCTCGCCGTGAATCCGCAAGCCAAAGACAACATTCTCATAAACCGAGAGCGGGAGCGGGTTGGGACGTTGGAAAACCATGCCGACAGCTTTGCGCAATTCGATCAGCGAGACGTCGGGATCGTAAATGTTCTTGTCCAGAATCCTGATTTCACCCGTGGTAGTGACGGAGCCGTAGCGTTCGTTGACTCGGTTGAAGCACCTCAGAAGAGTGGTCTTGCCGCAACCAGAAGGACCGATCAGCGAGGTGATCAGGCCGTCTTTGATGTACATGGTCACATTGATCAGCGCCTGAAACTTGCCGTACCACAAGTTGAGATCGCGCGTTGTGATGCACTGTTGGACAGAATCGCTCATCCGAAAATCCCGTTCACGTAATCGTAGGTCTTGGGGTTGGCGGGGTGCTCGGAGAAGATAACCTCGGTGCGGTCGAGTTCCACAATTTCGCCATCCCACAGAAACAGCGTCCGATCCGCCAGGCGCCGAGCCTGCTGCGTCAGGTTCGTCACCAGGATAATCGTCATGTCGCGGCGCAGTTCTTTCAGCACCTCCTCGATGCGCATGGTGGTGACCGGGTCGATGGCGATGGAAAACTCGTCGAGGCAGAGAATCTCGGGTTGGTGCGAGAGGGCGCGGGCGATGGTCAGGCGCTGCTGCTGTCCGCCGGAGAGTTTCGTCCCCAGGCTCTTGAGTCGATCCTTCACTTCCTCCCAAAGCGCCGCCTGGCGCAGGCATTGCTCGACAATCGCATCCAACTCGCTTTTACTGGGCAAGCCTCTCTCAGAACTCAGACAAACGCAACCCTGAGTTCATTTCCACTATTGCAACAGGAATCACTCTTGGATGGCTCCAGGATATGACTGCTGCGCTCCCGCAATCTCGCTTTTGGCAGCGGCGAAATCTCGTTGGAACTCGGGGTTGGATTTCATCTCGCGAACGATGGCCTGCGCGAATACCCGCCCGGCGTAAATATCCGTTGGGTAATGCCGCGCTATCATTACGCGATGCCAGCCCAGGTTGCGGCCAACAGCCAGAATGGCTTCGCACCGCTCCGGAAACAGTTCGGCAAGCACCAGCGCCAACACCAAGCCCTCAGTGCCGTGACCACTCGGGTAGCCAAAGCTCTTTTCAAGCTTGCCCGAGGCCAGGCTCGGATCGAGGGTGAACGGACGCGGGCGCCTCCAATAATCTTTCGCCGTGTCGGTGGCGGCTGCGGCATCCTTTTGCAGGCGCTTAAAGAACGCTTCGGTTTGGGGCAATTTGCCTGGCTGCAGGAATTGGCCGATAGCCGGGGTAAAAGTGAAGATCGAGAATTTCTTTTCCCCGAATGCGAGCGCAGCGTCGTTGGTTGAGCAGGCATGGCAAGCGGCAACCACCACCGCCATGTCGGCGGCTTCCTCGGCGGAGTGAGGCAGGGGTGGCGGCGCGAGCAAGACGGCGGAGTCAGGCTGGCCTGCGGCCATGTAGTGGAGTTGTGCCTCCGGCGCCGCAAAGGCCACAGCCGCTGACAGGAGGAAAACGCAGAGTGAAGAGTTCAGACGCCGTGACATGGTGAAGGAATAGTGAACCGGAGGAAGTGTGTCTTTGCTGAAAGGGCTAATTGAGATAGTTCACCGCGGTGAAAGACCATCGGCCGACGTGCCGTCATGCGTCCAGTTAATGTCGGGCTTGGCCGGGTCAGAAGGCTTGCCATTGTTTGGCACGACGACGTAGG
>JBAXTC010000914.1:0-2868 GCA_037130375.1 Verrucomicrobiota bacterium
GAGGAACACCGCCGCCGCGCTGCCGACGTTTAACGAGTCCACGGCTGGCGGCATCGGAATCGCTGCAGCGTCGTCGCACGCCGCAAGTACCGCCGCGGAAATGCCGTAGCCTTCGCTGCCGAACACGATGCAGCAGTCGCCGCTGAAATGAGCCTGCGACAGGGTCCGTCCGGCCACGTGCGGATGAGCAGCGATGATGCGGATACCGTCCTCGCGCAAACGACCCAGAACCTGGATGAGGCTGGCAGTCTCCACGATTGGCAGTTGAAAAATGGCTCCCATGGAGCTCCGCACAGCCCGACGCAAGAACGGGCTGCTGCAGGTTTCGCCGACAATTAACGCCTGGGTGTTAAACGCTGCGCAATTGCGGACCAGCGCGCCAAGATTCTCGGCGCTGGAAAGTCCGTCGGCGGCTGCGAGCAGCCGGGGCTTTGAACTTCGCGCAAGGATTTCATCCAGAGCAACGCGCGTGGGAATTCTCCCGACCGCCAGCAGGCCCTGGTACATTGAAAAGCCGGTGAGCGTTTCCAGCCACTTCTTTTCGGCGACGAACACCCGGATGTCTTCCGACCTGGCCCGCAACAGCGGATCCATTTCCCGCAGCCACTTTTCCGGCAGCAACACCGAAACGACGGCAAAATCGCTCTCCAGCAATCGGCGAACGACCTTTTCGCCTTCAGCAACGAAAATGCCCTGCTCCCGGTGCTCCAGTTGGCGTCGCATCGTGCGATAGGGCTCGAGCTCGGGCAAATCGAACGAGTCAATGGTTTGGACGTGGTACATGATGCTCCACTCTCCAGCCGTTTCGGCCTACAGGCTTAGCGTCGGGCAGGGGACGCTCTGCGAGGTTAGCTCCAGGCGCACGTGATTGGCTCCGATTTGCTGCAGGCGGTTATTGACGACTTGGCGCGCGAGTTCGGGGCGGTTGCATTCACGACTCAGGTGGCCGAGGTATATATGGCGCAGACCCGCGGACATGATCTGCTCGGTGGTATCGGCAGCGGCTTCGTTCGAGAGATGGCCGTGCCGGCCAAGAATGCGTTGCTTGAGGCTCCAAGGCCGGCGCGGGCAGTCCTGCAACATCTTGACATCGTGGTTCGCTTCGAGCACCAGCACGTTTGCCGGCCGGACGCGTTCGAGCACCAGCCGAGTGGTATGGCCAAGGTCGGTGAGAAAACCAATGTTCCCGGCGGTGGTGCGCAACAGAAAGCCGACCGGATCCTGTGCATCGTGGGGAATCGTGAAGGTGTCCACCGCGATGTCCCCCACCTCGAAGCTCGCGCCGGTGACAAAGATTCGGCAGGGGAGCCTGGTCTTATGCTTATACTCAACCGCTTCCTGCGTTGGCCGGTTGCAATAGACGGGGATGTGCAGCTTTTCACCAAGCGCAACGAGGCCCTGCACATGATCGGAATGCTCGTGTGTGATCAGAATGCCACTGAGGTTTTCCGGTCCCCGGCCAATCGAAGCCAGCCGCAGGCGGATCTGACGCAGGCTGAAGCCCGCGTCCACTAGCACGCGGGTTTCATCGGTTTCCACATAGGCACAATTGCCGGAGGAACCGCTGCCAAGAATAGTCAGACGAACGGGCACGGTTCACCTTATTGACCGGAGAGATGGGGCGCAACCTCTTTTGCGGCGACAAGGAACTCCGGTGCGCATCTTAGAGTCTTCGACTGATAGGAAATTGCTTTCTGGGCGCCCGCAGGTACTGGGCGCTGCGCGGGTGAGTTTGTGAATAAAGCATGCAAATAAACAACCACGCCCATAGGGAGTGGTTGTTTATAATGGGCGCAATTGACGCAATCGGCAAAATCGCGGGCGGCTTCGGTAACGCTAATTCAGTCAGGCACTTGTGGACATACCTTCCGATCAGGCCCTCGTTCCGGTGCTGGTTTACGGACGATTGACCAGTTGAGCGAGCAGGACGTCGCGGGTCGTTTCCGTGATCAAGGCGCAATTCTCAAGATGGTGGGCGAGTGCGTCAGGGCTGACATGGAGGCGCTTGGCGAGCGCCAGCAAGCCTCGGAAATCGAGGTCGTCGGCCCGCCCGCACAAGCCCCGCTTGAGTAAATCAGGGGGCATTAGCAGGGCGGCCGCGAAGGCGTTCGCTCGCTGTTCAAGTTCCTTTGGCGCCCACGGTCCGGAAATCATGGCTAGATTCTGGCCGTGCGCACGGTCGTGCAGGAGGTGGCAAAGTTCGTGGGCGAGGATGAACCGCTTGCCGGAGGGGAATTGACAGGGAGGATTGCGCCGGTTCACAAAAATCTGAGGCGCGCCCTGGTGGGGATAAACAGCCAGTCCCGCAGTGCCGACATCTTCCAACTCGATATCTGCAACGCTTACACCCATTTTTTCGAGATGGTCCTGGACGTCCACAGGCCCGTCACGCTTGTGGCGAAGGCCCGCTTTCTCGGCCCATTCCCGGGCGAGCCGGTAGCCAGCGCTCCAGGGCGACTCAGCCGCTCGCAGGGGCTGTGGGTCGCCGGTCAGCGCCGTCCATTTTGCGGAGGGCTTTTTCCGCGATGACCTCACCAAATGGGTTGCGAGTGTCAGAACGTCGGTGTCCTTCAAAGTGGGAGATGCGGAGCCAAACATGACCGCAGCCTCGCAACACCCGGTGACACAAAGCGGGTTGCCGCCAGCCGGTTCAAACCATTGCTTGATGACCTCGCCGAACCCAGGCAACTGGGCGCCCAGCTTATTGCGCAATTCCAGCCACCGCTTCAACCAATCCTCCTGTCGCTGACCGAGACCGGCCAGCAGCGCAGTTCGGGTCAACTGGCGGTCGGCGTTCGCGATACTTTGGATTCGCTCAAGCAGCCCTTTGAGGCGGCTGGACTGGGCCTGTTCATCGGCGAGTTCCCG
>JBAXTC010000915.1:0-2865 GCA_037130375.1 Verrucomicrobiota bacterium
CAATTCTGTCTTGCGCCCCCTGTCCTCGCTCCGAAAAATCTAAGATGCGCACTTTGGACTTGCTCACGGAGCATGAACTTCAAAGTTCATTGAGAGACGGTAGTTGAGAGTCCTTTCACACAAACAAACCCACGCAAATTATTGATAGGGGCTTGTTTGCGAAAGTACACTCAACTTTTTGGGAATTGTCAGGTGGCTGGGTCGATTTCGCCCACAGGTGGCTGGTTTTGATCCGCCCGGTGACAGTTTCAGGGCATTGAAAGCCGCGGCCAAACCGCTGACATCAGTTGGGCCCTCTCAATCGCTCTTACTCCGGTTGCGCTCGAACCCCGTCGAAAAATGGCTTATGACCGCGTCGATCCACAACTGTTCCTGTTCGGAAAACGGCGTAGCTTTGTCGCGGCCGACCAGGCAAAGACCGATCGAGTTTCTGTCAACCACGATGGGCGCGAGGAAGACGGCACTGAGGTTGGCGCGGGTCAGGAAGGAATCAGGCATATCTTGCCGGGCGTGCATAAGGAGTGGCTGCTGTGATTTCAGACAGCGCACGATGGGAGACTTGCCATCCTGGAGATCCACGACAAACTCGCCGGCCTTGCCGCCACTGCCGAGCAGGAACCGGCCTTGCAGGCGCTGTTTCGACGCATCGAGAAAGGCCAGCAACGCGCATTTGGGACGGATACACCGATGGATGGCCTCCAACCCCGTGAGCAGGAGGCGGTTGATGTCCATGCCGCGGCGGATAATTCGGATCAGTTCTGTCAGGTACTGGCCAATCAGGACCGATGGATCCTCGATCACGTGCTCGCCCGGCAGTTCGTCACTGACCTCGGCCACGAGGCTGGCGGCCACGTCGGCCGAACTGACCTTGCCCCACTCCATGATGCTCACCATCATGTTCACGTCTTTCAGGGTGAGACGGAAGAGTCGGTTGACGTTGGGATCGGATTCACAGGTTTGGCTGATGAACTCTCCCAGCCTGAACTCGGAGTTATCGAGAGTCTTTTGCAGCTCCAGTTCCGAGGCGGCCAGCGCTGCAACCCCGCCCGGCAAGTTGCCAAACATCATGTCCGCGATGTGGCCGGCCTGCTTGACCACTGCGCCCAGGGTGTCGTTGCCCATCTCTCCACGAATGTGGCGCGCCACACACGCCGGCATGCCCCAGAAATGCGCAATCTCAACCGCCAAGCTATTGTAACTCGTTCCGAACACCTCCTGGCAGGCCCGGTCCAGCGGCAGCTTCTCCGCGGTCATGCGCCGCTCCAGGACGGCGTAACGATCGGGAAAGGCATGAGCCAGCAGAAGCCGGGGAAGCTGCGACAACATGCCGGCGACCAGCAGTTCCTCCGGGTTCTTCTGCCTGGCCTTCTGCGCGAGCGACATGGCGAACATGCCGGAAAAATAAGCACAGGTGAGCAACCGATAGAGGTTCCGATTTTTCGCCGTCTGCCCGACCTGCTTCAAAATGCCCAGCCCCAGCGCCAAGGTGCGGACGCACTCGAACCCGATGACTAGGATCGCGGTGGACACGGTGGTCACCGGTTCTGCGGGATGGTAGATTACCGAGTTGGCGGTGGAAATGATATTGGCCGTGAGCGCCGGATCGCCCAGGATCACCGAGGTCAACTCCGCCGTGCCTGTGAGCGGATCGTCAGTAAGAGTGCAGACCGAAGCCACGTTGGTATCCAGCGCTGGCAGATGGCCTTTGTTCCGCAGCTCGAGTAACACGGTGAGCGGTTTGGGAGCTTCACTCATATAACATTGGCAAGATCGTTGCTGACATGTTTCTTAGGAAGCGGCGTTTACCTTGAATAGGCACTCCGAACGCGGAGTTCGTGCGTTCAAACCACTTCATCTTAAGGAGTTTGGAGATACCACGGGCTGTTGTCAAATTGTAACTTCTGGCAGTAGAAGGTGCGTGGAATATCCCACGGTCAATACCGGCTCCGTCATGCTGCAACGAGGGCTGCTTTTGGCATCTTTCCGAGGTCCCTTGTCAATACTACGACCTTTGGGCGTCGATATTTATTTATTTTCCTCAAGTTTTTGCAGCGGCTGTCGATATATGAGATACCCATTAATAGGGTCGCGGAATCACATTTATGAGCGTATTGAGTGGAATTTCGAGTTCGGCGGGCGTCAGCTATGCTACGGAGCTGGCGCAGACCTCCGCGCTGAAGCGGAATCTGAATAACCTTGGCACTGCCGTTCAAAACGGAGATTTGACCTCTGCCGGTTCGATTCTCTCGGCGTTCATCAAGGCTAATCCTCAGTTTGCCATCACATCGAGCGCCGATTCGCAAGCCCAGGATCCGATCAATCAAGACTTCCAAGCTCTGGCGGATGCGATTACGAACAACCTGGCTGACACCGCCAAGAGCGCCTGGACGCAGATCAAAAGTGACCTGGCCACGAGCGGGGCCACCGATCTCAGCGATGGAACCGCCGCAACTGCTGAGCTTTTGGCCCAAACCCAGACTTCCCTCGCACAGCAAATCCTCAGCAACGCCTTCGGCACCAGTTCGGGAGACGGCCTGTCGCTGATGTCCCTCATTGGTGGAAATAGTGGCGCAAGCGGCAGTGTCGGGTCAAGCAGCTCGGTTTTTAGCGATTGGCTCATCTACCAGGCGGGCGGCAATACCTCGCCTGCCGCGGCATCTGCCAGCGCAGGCAACCGTCTGAACACCACCGCCTGAAAGGGCGCGTCCTCACTACAGCAATTCTCTTTGGGGAGCAGCGTGGGGAGATCTCTTGCTCCTGCTCCTGCTCCTGCTCCTACTCCTGCTCTTGCTCTTGCTCTTGCTCTTGCACTGGCCCTGCACGGAGTCGGAGACTCCGTGGACCGGCAGGTCGGAGACCTGCCCT
>JBAXTC010000916.1:0-2860 GCA_037130375.1 Verrucomicrobiota bacterium
ATGCGGAATGCGGAATGCGGAATGAGTTTTGGTCTTCATAGTGTGTGTGTTCTTGATTTCAGATCCCCGGGTCATTGTTTGAGCCGGTAGAACCTGTTTCCGGCCGGCGGGGTGACGATGATGTATCTGATCGCACCGTTGTCGGTGACGGTTTCGGCAGGCGTGACCCAATTGGTCGTGGCGAGGTTGGTATTCACTTGCGGGTTGTAACCGGTGGATGGCGAAGGCCAATAGACCATTGCCGTGTTGGTGGAGGTGAGTATGATGACCAGCACGGGCGCGCCCGGGGTTTGCACGGCGTAGAGCGACCAGAAGCCGCCAGGGAGGGAATACTGCCCGCCGGTCATCGGCGCGCCCGCGTCGGGCTGACCAATGGTGCCGCTCACGGAATAAACGCCGCCAGTGCTCGTGCCGCCGCCGCCGGCGATTTTATACCAGTCCACGGAGTAAGATTGGGCGTGGAGTGTGGGCAGTGCCAGCAGCCAGCCGGCAATCAGCGGGCAAGAGGTTCGGAGGGAATTTTTCATTTTGTCCTGGTCTTAAGAGTTAATGCTCACGAGTTCAAAAGGGTTAAAAGCGTAAAAGAACAAAAATTAAAGCCCCCTCACACAACGAAAGCCGATGCTGACGCTGGCGATCGTGGGCGTGTTGTTGCCGCGATACGCGCACCGCGTGACGTAGGCGACGTTGACCCACGAGCCGCCGCGCAGCACACGGTAGCTCCCAGATGCCGGCCCGTGCGGATCGCTACCTCCGGCATACGGCGTCCCATACCAGTCCCAACACCACTCATAGAGATTCCCGGTCATGTCGTTAAGCCCATACCCGTTCGCCGCAAAGGATCCCACCGGACTCGTGTAGGGAGTCACTCCGTTCGTGAAGGCTCTGTTGTAGCCGTTCGGTCCCAGATCGTAACTATAGTTCACGGTGTCTCCGAAGTAGTTGGCCACGTTTCCCGTGATGACGTTACCCCACGGAAACCGTTTCCCGTTCAACCCGCCCCGCGCCGCCTTCTCCCATTCCGCCTCCGTCGGCAGCCGATAACCATTGGCTGTCCACTTCGCGTAAGGCGTCACGTTCCCGTTTCGATACACATCCGTCAACGCCGCATCCGTGTAATACACCGGCGTCAACCCCGCTTGCTCCGAGCGCGCATTGCACCATTTCACCGCGTCATACCAAGTCACCGTCTGCACCGGATGATTCGCCGCCTTGCCCGAACCCATGTCAAAGACGTATCCAGCATTGCCCCATGCCCAAGAAAGGACCGTCTGCCATTGGCTAAAGCTCACCAGATTCACGTCCATGTAAAACGCCGACACCGTCACGTTCGTGGGGACGGCATCGCTCAAGCCATCCAGAGTGTCCCCCATCGTGAACGCCCCCGCCGGGATCAACACCATGCCGGCGGGAGGCCCAGCCGTGGCGATGAAGTTATCGGCGGTGACGGTGCCCACGACGTGCAACTTGCTCTGCGGATTGCCCGTGCCGATGCCCACGTTGCCGCCAGTATCCTGAATAACGACCTTGCCGGTGTTCGTCGCCGAGCGGATATACCAGTCGCCCGTCGTTCCATAATGAATATGGCTGTGGTCAGGGCCGAGGTTGGGGGCGTAAAAAGCAGCGGTGTTGTTGTTGGCGGCGGCGGTATTACTGTTGACCAGGAACAATGGCCCGCCGTAATTGGTTGTGCCGATGGAGACGGAGCCGCTGGTGATGGCCGCCGCCGCGAAGTTGCCCGAAGCATCGCGCTTCACGATGGTGCTGGCCGTGTTCGCACTGGTCGCAGCGTTGGCCGCGCTCGCGCCACTCGCCACGTTGGCGGCTGGTTGGCCGCCGACTTTTGCCACCACCGTCGCGCCCTGAGTTCCGGTCACGTCACCGGCGAGCGGGCCGGAGAAATTATTGGCGGTCGTGGCGGTCGTGGCGGTCGCCGCGTTGCCGGTGACGTTGCCCGCCGTGATCGCATACGGCGTGGCGGTGATCGGCTGGCGCGGCGTCAACGGCGTGAAGTGGCGCTGAGGCGCCACGGACCGGGCTGCATGTGGCTCGTCGAATGGCATAGGAACAATATTAGACCGTTTGAATGGTCGCATAAGTACGCGAGGAGGGGCAAAGGGTCATTTTTGACTTAAAGTCAAAGGGGACAGAAGCGGGAGAGAGGGCGGACGAATGGCTGAAACGCTGGAAACTGAAAAGCTGAAATGGGGGCGGAGGTCAGTGATCAGTCAGTGATCGGTTTGCGGCGGAGAGGTCCCGAATTAGCGGACCGCTTGGCAAGCGGTCCCTACCTGGGACGCCTCTTGGGCAGCGCTAGAAGGCACTCAGCGGGAACGCATTTGTCGGCTACGACGCAGAAGAGGCGGCAGGGTGGCATGCCGGTGTATTCGGTGAGCATCTGAAAGTGCGGTCCGGTGGGGAAGCGTTTGCCCCGCTCCCACAAGTTGATGGTACTGAGGGAGAGGCCGAGGTCGGCGGCGACCTTCTTCAGGGGTAGCTTGTTCTTCTCTCGCCAGTTCTTGAACGCAATCGCGAAGCTGGCGTGGATGTCGCACTTGAATTTGGGCTTTTTGGCCACGGGGGGAGTTTGGGGGACATTTGGGCAGGAAGCAAGCGCGGGGCGCAGAAGGGGGGCAGTGATCGATGGCGAGGGGTGAGGGAACGGGATCGGCGGGCGGGGGTCGCGAGCAAAAAAGATCCCCGACTGACGCCGGGGAGGTTTGACTTATGCGGCCACGGGGACGGAGGGGGCCGGGGCCTCAGGGGCGGGGGGGCGGGCGGGCTTGGTGACGCCGGCAATGAAGCGCTCGACCAGCTTGATCGCGCTTTCCATGGAGCGGCAGGGGTAGGAGCGGACGTC
>JBAXTC010000917.1:0-2849 GCA_037130375.1 Verrucomicrobiota bacterium
AGGGGTTGGGGAAAGGCGCGGTCAACGTCACCTCGACCCAAGCCGCGTTGGTGAAATCGAAGCGGGCAGGGGTCTGGTTCGACACTAAGAGGGTCAGCCGTGAAAACAGCCGGAACATGGCAGGCGCACTGGTCACGGAACCCCACGGATTGCTCACGACCGCCGTGTAGAGGCCGGGATCCTGGCTTTGGACGTTCGTGATGGTGAGCGTGCTGGTTCGGGTGCCACTGACCCGACCGCCTTCGGAAAGGTTCACGCCGTTGAAGCGCCATTGGAAGGACAAGGGCGGCGTGCCAGTGACGGTCACGCGGAAGATCACATTCGTCCCAAGCAGCACCATCTGGCTTTGCGGCTGGGTGAGGAACTGGGGCGTCACCCCCAGCACCGTCAGGTTCGCCACCTGGCTCGTCACGCTGCCAAAGGCGTTGGTGATTACGACGGTATATTGGCCGACGTCGGCCCACTGGGCGTTGGCCAGCGTCAACGCGTTGCTCCTCGCCCCGGAGACGTTGCCGCCATCGGCCAGTGGCAGACCGTTCTTCCGCCACTGATAACCCAGCGGCGGCGTGCCCGCCGCCCAGACAGCCGCGACCTGGAACGTCGCCGTCTCGCCCGCGATGACCGACTGGGTGACAGGTTGAAGAGTAATAGCAGGGGTGCCATCACCGGTCAGCGCCAGACTGTGAGATTCTCCTGCCGCGATGGCCACCACGTTGCTTAACCCGCTGGTGATCGTCGTTTGACCGGAGCCGTTGTACCCCCAGCGGACCACCCGGCCCTCGGCGGTCAGCGCTAGACTGTGGTCGCCTCCTGCCGCAATGGCCACCACGTTGCTCAATCCGCTGGGGATGTTCCGCTGGCCATAGCTGTTTTTCCCCCAGCCGACGACCCGGCCCTCGGCGGTCAGCGCCAGACTGTGGCTTGCTCCCGCTGCGATGGCCACCACGTTGCTCAACCCGGTCGGGATGTTCGTTTGGCCGGAGTAGTTACCCCCCCAGCCGACGACCCGGCCCTCGGCGGTCAGCGCCAGACTATGGAGTGCTCCTGCCGCAATGGCTACCACGTTGCTCAACCCGCTGGGACTGGTCGTTTGGCCCGAGTAGTTGTCCCCCCAGCCGACGACCCGCCCAGCGGCGGTCAGCGCCAAACCGTGGAAGTCTGCTGCCGCGATGGCCACCACGTTGCTCAGGTTGCTGGGAATCGTCGTTTGGCCGAAGCGGTTATCGCCCCAGCCGACAACCTGCCCTTCGGCAGTCAGCGCCATACTGTGCTGTCTTCCCGCCGCGATCGCCACCACGTTGCTCAGGTTGCTGGGGCTGGTCGTTTGACCATCGTTGTTGTACCCATAGCCGACCACGCGACCCTCGGCTGTCAGGGCCAAACTGTGGAACTGCCCGGCCGCAATGGCCACCGCGTTGCTCAGCCCGCTGGGGCTGGTCGTTTGGCCTTCCCCACTGAGCCCCCAGCCGACGACCCGGCCTTCGGCCGTCAGGGCCAGACTGTGATATGAAGAACATCCCGCCGCAATGGTCACCACGTTGCTCAGCCCGCTGGGGCTGGCGGTTTGGCCGTCCCCGTTGCGCCCCCAGCCAACGACCCGGCCCTCGGTGGTCACCGCCAGACTGTGATATGATCCCGCCGCAATGGCCACCACGTTGCTCAACCCGCTGGGGATCGTCGTTTGGCCGGAGTCGTCGTACCCCCAGCCAAACACCCGGCCATCAGCGGTCAGGGCCAGACTGTGATATTCTCCCGCCGCAATGGCCACCACGTTGCTCAACCCGCTGGGGATGAAGTCCATGATGCCCCAGCCGACCACCCTGCCCTCGGTGGTCACCGCCAGACTATGAAGTGCTCCTGCCGCGATGGCCACGGCGTTGGTCAACCCGCTGGGGATTGTCCTTTGGCCGTAGTTGTTTGCCCCCCAACCAACCACCCGGCCCTCGGCGGTGAGCGCTAGACTGTGGCCGCGTCCTGCCGCAATGGCCACCACCCGGCTCAACCCGTTGGGGATGGTCGTTTGGCCGCCCCAGTTTTCCCCCCAACCAACCACCCGACCATCTACCCTCAGGGCTAGACTGTGGTCGTATCCGGCGGCGATGGCTACCACGTTGCTCAAAGTGCCCGGGATGGTCATACGATGGCCATCGATGTCCAGCAATCCCCAGCCGACCACCCGGCCCTCGGCAGTAAGCGCCAGACTATATCTGCCCCCTGCCGCGATGGCTACTGCGTTGCTCAATCCGCTGGGGATGGTCGTTTGGCTGTAGTCATCGTTCCACCAGCCGATCACTTCGCTGTCGGCGTGGCAAACACCGGCGTGCGCGTCGAGAAACTCTGAAGGATCAGTCCACCCCACCGGCGTTGACGTGGCGGAGTAACCCGGGCCGGGCTGACCCCAGTTGGGGCATGCCGCCGTCCGAACCTCCAAGTGCAAATGGCAGAGGTAAGTTACACCTCCTTCGCGTCCGTCCCCGATAGTCCCGACCTGCTCGCCGCGCGCCACATCGCCGCTGGTTTTGGCGAAGCTGGCCAGATGCCCATAAAGGCTCTCCACCTGGCTGCCGTCCGGCAAAGTATGCCGCACAATCAGCACCCGGCCCCAACCAGAAGCGATATTGGCATAGACGATGGTGCCGTTCGCGACCGCATACAGGGGCAGCCCGCAATCGGTATTACCGAGGGACTCGGCGTTCCAGTCCTCGCCAAGGTGGTATTTCGAGACATCGGGATTCCACTCGCCGAACTCCAGCGCGACATACCAACCATCGCCGTCGTTGGCCTCGGTGTAGCGGTCGCGGTTTCCGATGGGGTAGTCGAAGCGGTCAGCGATGGCGGCAACAGCGCAA
>JBAXTC010000918.1:0-2841 GCA_037130375.1 Verrucomicrobiota bacterium
GGGTGGTTTCAAGAAATCGTAGCCGCCGACGGCAGTCGGCGCTGATCTCAGTAATCTAGGAAAAGTGCGCCGTCTGCCGTCGGCGGCTACGATTTCTTGAATCCGCCCTGCCGTATCCCTTGCCAACCTCCTTTTAGATTGTCGGCCAGAGCCATCTCGGTTATAGCTGGGCCTGTGGTGAGATTCGTCAAAATGAGAATGTGCCGTGGGTTCACCTTGATTGAACTGCTGGTTGTCATAGCAATTATCGCGATCCTGGCTGCGCTGCTATTGCCAGCACTTTCCCGCGCCAAGGAGCGAGCACGTCGCACGGCGGATGTGAGCAATCTCCACCAATGGGGCGTGGCCTGCACAATGTATGCGGGCGACAACAAGGAATATCTGCCGGTGGGCATAAGGTCCGGCGCTGCCGGCAATCCAGCCGCCGACGACTTCATCTGGTTTAACGGCAATACGTGGAGCGCGCTGCGCGCCTATGGGGTGACCACCAATATTGCTTATTGCCAGAGTTGGCTCACACGCCCAGACATGTTAGCGGCAGTGGGCACACCGGCTTGGGGCACGCCTGACGTCCTCCTGGGTTGGGTTTATTGGGGAGGTCGTGACCCGGTCGGATCCGGACCAGCCTACATTCCTCCCAAGAAAACCACCGACCGTTTTAATCCAAGCTCTGAAACCCTGATGACCTGCACGTGTTTCGATTCTCGCCCGGCGGCATGGTCCTCTTGGATGCCGCACGTGCGTGGCTCAGCCTTGGTGTTGTATCCCGCCCAAGTTAACCCAGTCCCCTCGCCTGACGGTTTGGCAGTCGCGCGGGTGGATGGTTCGGCCACCTGGGTGAAATGGCTGAAACTCGCCCCGCTTAAGCAAGCCGATGTGATTTACTATGAACGGCGCTGATAAGTCTGGGTTGGATAATCCTCTTGAACTCCGTATGAAACACAATGTGCTTTACTCCTGGCTTGCTGCGGCGCTGTTGCTGTTGGCCGGTGGTCGCTTCCGGTTTGTCGCCGTTGAATTATCAATGGCAAAGGAATGGCACAAGCCTCGTCAATGGCGGAAACATTTCTGGCGTAACCAGTAACAGTTTGACCCTTGCCACTGTTTCGGATAGCGACGCCGGGTCTTACTCAGCCACAGTCACGAATCTTGTTGGCACTGCCACGAGTTCAAACGCGACGCTGACGGTGATTACCCCGCCGAGCATCACAGCGCAGCCGGCAGCTCAGCGAGTGCTCTTGGGGGGCAGTGTGTCATTCAATGTATCTATCAACGGCACGGCTCCATTCCGGCACCAATGGCGATTTAACAGCAGCGCCATCCTCAACGCAACCAATGCCACATACGCGATTCAGGTGGCGGGCGCAACCAACACCGGAAATTACTCGGTAGTCGTGACCAACCCCGCAGGCAGCGCCACGAGTTCCAGTGCGTTTCTCTCGGTAACTATCCCGCCGACGCTGGCACTGCGATTGTGGGTCGGTTATCCGCTGCTCGATCTGAGTGGCATGTTGAGCAGCAACTTCGTCGTGCAATACAGCACCAATCTGGCGGGCAGCAACTGGTTGAATCTGCTTTCCCTGACCAATTAGCCAGTCAGCCCGTATCTGTTTCTTGACACCGCCGGCGACCAGGAACCAGTACGGTTTTATCGGGCGTTTATGCAGTGACCGGTTGAATACCAGATGATGAGGGAGCCAGGAAAGAGGGCGGTGAGGACGCAGGCGACAGAAATTGAGACGCTGAACGAGTATCTGAAGACCCACAGTGCAGAGTTGTCTGCAGATTCTCCTGCTTGACATTATTCCACGACCTGTTTCACACTCCTACAACATGATCAATATAACATCAGCACAACTCCGAAAAGCAGCCGACCTCCAGGAGCATATCCAGTCGCTGCAAAGTGAACTGAATCAAATCCTGGGCGGCGAGGTTCCCACTCCTGCTGAAACTCCCACAACTGACGGACCACAAAAACGCACGTTCAGTGATGCCACTAAGGCCAGGATGCGAGCGTCTCAACAGGCAAGATGGGCGACTGTCAAAGGGACAGCGCCAACCACCTCCCCAGTCACTTCATTTGAATCAGCGCCAAAGAAGAGGCTGAGCGACCAGGGGATTGCCAACATTCGTGCCGGCGTTGTAACGAGGATGGCTGCCAAGGGAGGAGTCAAGCTTGAGCAGAAACCCAAGATTCAGAGGAGTGCCGCCTGGAAAGCTGCAATTTCTGCTGCTGCCAAGGTGAGATGGGCAAAAGCGAAGAGGGCAGGGAAGAGCCGGTGGTAATTTGTGTAGAGGTTGATTAAGGCGCAATGCTCCTTTTTCGTTAGGATCCTGTGGCGAGTTCATCCAGCCACAGTGCGCATCTCAGCAAACCAGTCGGCGGGCCGGCGGAATGGGCCGAGTCACTTGACCGACTTGGCTTGGAGGTAGTTCGAAGAACGACCGCCGTGTGCGGTTACTTGGAAGATTTTCCAAAAACCACCACCCTGGGTAATTGGAGCGCGGACATTCTTGTCCGCTCCCGGAGCTCAGTCAACCCCGAAGCGGACAGGAATGTCCGCGCGGGCGCAGGACAGAATTCTTCGAGAGCAATATCTAACCAAGGTCGAGCGGAAGTGCAAGGTGGGAGACGCCAAGGGCGTCATTCATACCAGCCCAGGGCAACGCCCTGGGTTCATCAGCCCAAAACCCCATCAGCGCTGAAAGCGCGATTCATCCTTCGTCCTACCAGCCGCCAGCCTGAGGCATATAGAAAGCGTTTAACCTAAAGCCGGCAGTTCAGAAACCACGGATGACAGGATGGGAACGGGCTTCGTCATGGTCGAGAACCTCTTTCGC
>JBAXTC010000919.1:0-2831 GCA_037130375.1 Verrucomicrobiota bacterium
GTGGTATCGCCAGGCGCTCATCGGCGCAGTGTCCACCGGCAATGCGGTTGCGGGCAAGACGGTCAATGTGCCTGTCTATGTGAAGCTGTCTGATGGGGCGACGCTTTCCGGGGTCCAATTCCGGGTCGCGGTCACACCTCAAGGTGGGGCTCCTGCGCTCACGCAGGCGCCGCAGCTCGCTCGGGCTCCGGGGGTCCCGGGACCGACCCTGCAACAAGGCTTCAACGCGGGTGAGGCGGGTTTTGGGTGGTCGCTCGGCAGCTTGACTTACCTGTCGCGCAGCAGCAATTTTCTAGGTTGGGTCAGTTTCACCATCCCGGCCACCGCGCAATCCGGCCAAACGTATTCGGTTTCCTTCGCCCATGCGGACGGGGCGCCGAATCTGAGTGTGCAGTACGACTTCGAGAGCAGAAGCGCCGTCGTCGCGGTGGGCGGTTCGGCCTCGCCGGCCTCCATCTGCTCGGATGAATGGAGAATCCATTTCTTTGGCAGCCGGGCTAATCCGAGCGCCGGTGACCTGGCCGACGCGGATGGTGATGGGGTCCCGAACTGGAGGGAGTATCTGGCGGGCACGGACCCGACGGACCCGAACTCGCGGCTCCAATTGAGCGGGGTGGCCAGCCCAGCGGGCAAAGCCCAGGCTCAAATGGCGCTTCATTGGCTGACGGCCCCGGGCAAGGCGTATGAAGTGCAATGGGCTGCCAACCTGTCAGGGGGGGTGTGGAGCGCGCTGGCGACTGTTTCCGGAGACGGAACCGTGGCCAATTGCTCTGACACCAACATGACGGCCACGGTCCGCTACTACCGGCTGCGCGTGTTGCCGTAAACCGAACATTACTGGCACGGTCCGCTTCTACCGCTGCACGTGTTGCCGTAAACCGAATACGGCAACACTGCAGCAACAACCGGGGCTGCTGAGATCAGGAAACGATTGGAGGATTCAAGTATGCAAACAAGAACTCGATCAGCCGTGTTGGCGGGCATCATCAGTTTCCTGGCCGCCGCAGCGAGCGCGCAGTTGACCGTCACCACCGTGATCAACAATGGCCTCCGCGAACCCTACGGGGTCGTCGTGGATGCGTTAGGCAACTTCTATGTCTGCGACAGCGCCAACAACCGCATTGTCCGCGTTGACGCCAGCACCCAGACCGCCAGCACCTTGGCGGGCATTACGGGAGAGGCCGGCAGCAATGATGGGCCGCCGGACCAGGCCCATTTCAACAGCCCTCAGGGCCTCCTGACGGTCAGTATTGGGGGAGTCAGCGGGCTGCTGGTGGCTGATTCGGGGAATAACCTCATCCGCTTCGTCCGCTTCAGCGATGGTGTCGTCACTACGCTCGCTGGCCAGACTGCCGGTGGTCCGGCGGTTAACGCGGCCGGCTCAAACGCAACATTCCATTCCCCAATCGGGTTGGACCAGGACGCCAACGGCAACATCTACATCGCGGATTGGGGGAACAATACCATCCGGGTGGTGAACCTGAATGATCCCGCTTTTGGTATCACCAATGTCGTGATCAGTGGCACGAGCTTCAACCGCCCGATGGCGGTTGCTGTTGCCGGGACGAACCAGCTTTGGGTGGCGGATACAGGCAGCCAGATGATCAAGCTTATCACCCTGGCCACCCCCACAAACGGCAACTTCACCGCTTGGGTCGGCGGGGACCGATCGCCGGGCACAAACGACGCTTCTTTTGGTCCCAACGCTCGCTTTAACAGCCCAAGTGGACTGCTCTGGCTTGGCGGCGTCGGCCTGCTCATCAGCGACACACTTAATAACTCCATCCGTCTGGCGACGAATAACCCGGCTTATGGCGTGACGAATTACGCAGTTGTGACTTTCGCGGGGATTTCAGGGGTTGGAAATGGCGGTTTGCAGGACGGCAGCGCTGCGACAGCGAAATTCAACTCTCCGATTGGGCTGGCGCTAGACATCGCTTACAATGGGTTCCTGGTGGCTGATCTGAAGAATAACGTGATTCGTCGCATCCAGACCGGGCCGCCGCCGGCGCCGGTTCCTTCCCCCGCCGTCGGTTGGGTGGACTTCACGATAGCCCCCGCCGATGTGGTCACAGTGCTCAGGACCGATGCGCCGTTTATCTTCCACAATGACGTCACGATCGCCATCTCCGGCACCGCTGGCGCCGAAATCCATTTCACCAGCGGCCCGACCGGTAGCAGTATTCCCAATCCTGATCCCACCACGGGCGGCACGCCGCCGTTTTATCGAGACGGTATGTTCCCCAACCAAGTGTCGCCCTCGATTGTCCTGACCCAACCGGATCTGACGGTCAAGGCCATTGGCTTCGCGCCCGGACGGCGAAGCAGCGACGTGGTCTCCGCTCGGTTCCAGTTCAAGACCGCCAATCCGTTGGTTAACGGGAACAATGCGGCGATGTTCACCGTCACCGACCAGACAGACGGCGCACAGTTGTGGTACACCATTGACGGCACCGACCCCACGAACGCCGCGCCCAGCCTCGGGCCGATTACCAGTGGCGCCAGCCTCTCGCTCAACGCCAGCTTCAACTTGACCTTCCGCATCTGCGCCTTCCGCGCCAATTACCTGAATAGCGACATTATCACCGCGTTCTTCTCACCGGCAAACTTTGTCCCCAACAGCTTTAGAAGCCCGATGGGCATCGCGCTGGATACCTCCGGCGCTCAACTGTATGTCGCCGACCCTGGCAGCAATGTTGTCCATCTGCTGCACCTGGACAATAACCAGACCGAGACTTTTCTCGATGCCAGCGCGGGTATCTTTCAGCCAGTGGATGTGGTGGTCGATGCCACCAACAATGTTTACGTCCTCAACCAGGGCACCGGCGGCA
>JBAXTC010000092.1:0-16037 GCA_037130375.1 Verrucomicrobiota bacterium
CCGCGTCGTCAGCCCCCGTGAGTACAAACTGATGATCGCCTGGTCAAAGCCTTCGAAGCGCCGTTGCCCCTTGGCCACAATCTGCGGCTCGAAACTCCCGTTGCGATCCCGCGGGGTCGCCAAGTCCAGATTCCCAAACTCCCCCTTCAAGGTCTTGGGGCTGGTGCCGTTGCGTGAGTTGCCGCTGTTGCGCCCCGCCGGATCGTGCTTGCCGTAGCCCAAATGGACCGTCAACTCTGCCCCCATCGCCTTTTCCAGCAGTCGCTTCTGCAATTGCTTCAGCAAGCCGTCTTGCCCCAATAGATCTTCGGGCTTCTGGTAATCTTTAAGCAGTTCGTTCAACACTTCGTCAGTAATGGCCATAGTCGCTTATCCTCTCAGCTTTCTTTGGCCACTTACACGAATTCCTTTATAGCCTCTGGAGGCGGCGAACCCCGCGCCTAAGCAATTCCCCTCCGCGACTGAAAACGCCCGCACTCCTACCCTTCCCCGCCGCGAGATCGTCGCTCCTGGAGGCGTCTAGAGCCAAGTTTTGGGGTGACCTAGCCCAAAAGGCCCGCTGGGGCACTTTGGCTGTCCTTTCAACTCTCCGGACTCCAAGCATAAACTCCCTCCTGCGGCGTTTTAGGCCCTTCCGCAGGCCCGTTAAGCGCGCTTTTACGCCCCTCGCTCACTTTCGGTTTCTGCTTCCATGACCGGGGCTTTGCCCTTCGGGCGCTTGGAGCACCCCTCCCGCCAGCAAAGCCGTCAGTCGTGCTGCCCGCCGCCGCTCCCTTCGGGCCTAAAGCCTGGGTCTCCCCTTTCTCTTTTTGGCCACCCCTCCAGCCCCAGGTGAGAGGGATGGTCCCTCCAAAAGAGAAAAAGGAGACCTAAAATGGAAGCAAACAAAACCAAAAACACATGCGAGGAGCGAATCGACGAAGAACTACGCGGGCGCCTGGAACAGCTCCTTCCGGACGTTCAAAGCTGGGGCGTCCTAAAGTGCGCCAGGTATCTTAAGGCCGAAGGCCGCGAGGTAACCACGGCGGACATCGATGCGCTGCAATGCGAAGTTTCGACCCTCATCCAAGACCGGGCCGCCGAGAGCCTCCTTTCCGTCGAAAGGCTCAGCACCTACAAGCTCTGCCTCTCCTGGGGCGGTCCCGCAGATTACTTTGAACTCGACTGGTCTGCCGCTTCTTCCGCTTGGGTTGGCGGCCGCTACCTCTTTCAGGATTGGTTTGACGGCGCCAGCCGACCGCTCAGCACGCAGCAGGTCGAAGAACTCGCCAACCTCTTTGGGATCGACCCAGAGGCCGGCTAAACGGCCCAAGTCCCGTGCGCCGCCGGGCGCACGGGGCACACGGCTTCCCGGAATACCCGAGCCGCTGCGCTCAATCGACTCCCTCGACGCGCCCTTATGGCAGCCCGAGGATGAGACGTTGCATTGGGGGCGCAACCTCTCGAAAGCCCAAATCCTTCTGCGGCCCGCTTCTGCCGCGTTAAACCTTGCCCTGCCTCAAAACCTCTGGTTCGCGCTATAGTCGTAGCGCGTGTTGAAAATCCTTGTGGTTGAACCTTTGCAAACCTATGGCTCAGTGCTTTTGCTCTCCTCGCTACGGCGCGGCCTGTCCCCAGGCGCGCCGCCGCGAACGCAGTTCTCCGGCAAGACGATGGGCAGGTGGAGTTTGAATCCACCTGCCCACCACTTCCTTGAGATGGGTTCATCCCGTCGTCTCTTTCGTGTGTGCAATTGTGCCCGGCACCACCCGTAGCACGCACCCGCCGCCTGGACTGCCTTGCCCAGGATGCGCTTTGCCTTCGCTCTAATCGAGCTTCGGCGCAATCCTACTGGAGACACTCTCATCAAAGTGCGGCCTTTGAAACACCGGCTGACCTGGCCGGCACCGGATACCACTCCGGTCGCCACACTTCTTGCACGGTTAGTGCGACTCTTCGCTACAGCAGTCACGTCGGTAGGACGCTTTCGTCCGGACCGGTCAGGTATGTCCTGGGCTCCCGCCCGGGCATAGTTTCCACCGCCCTTGGCGCGGTGATTTCGGGGGCTAGAATACAGAAGCTGCTCCCCTATCCGTCCTGACCCGGTTTGTTCCGATTCGGCTCCGTCTCTGCTGCGGCTGACTGGCAAGGGCTTAACGCCCCTTTCATCGTTGAGCTTTTCATGTTCCGCTTTTTCTGCGGATACCCGGATGCGGTCCGCCTCCGGCTGGTCGGTGTTGCCACCGCCAGACTCCCGACGCCAGCGTGCGTTACCCGAACCTGTCGAGCTTTTCACCCGTTCGGCCATAATGGCTGTGGTCCTGGTCCCGCCGGGGGATTTGCAGTGTTCCTTGTTCACTGCGCACCCGCTTTGAGTCGCACGGCTCTGCCGATTTTCACGACAGAGCATTTCCCGCTCGCCCATATTCGCGAGGTTGCCCTCACTGCCATGAGATAGAATCTGGAGATTACGCCTGGCGGGCGGCCAGGGATTACTTCCAGAAGCCTCTCTCGAACGTGGCGAGCCACTCTCGCGGCACCACGCTCTACGGGACGCGAACCTGACGGTTGGTAAAGTCCGTCCCCTTAGCCGGATGGTGAGTCCGGTTTAACGGGTGTTCGCGCCCATCTCAAAGAAGTCAGAGAATGCGTTGGCATTGCCCTGATGCCTGGAAGCCACAGGCTTCCAGAGGGGACGGAGTATAACACAGTTTGACTTCGTGGTGATAGAGCGGAAGAACAGCCCGCCGGCTCTGGGAGCAACTATACAAGGCGGGGCGCGGTGTGTTATACCGGGATTTGAGGCAGGCCGCTACCGGGAACCTGGACAGAATCTTACCGGGAGTCGGGGCGGGAATTACCGGGAACCGGGGCAGCCGCTACCGGGATTTGGAGCAGGATTTGCCGGGAATTGAAGCAGGAAAACTGCCGCAAGCCGGTGATTTGACTGCCGATTTGCGACCATAACTTTTAACTATGTCGAGAATCCTTTAACCAACAGCAACACCGCCAAAGCCGGGGTGTTGATTTTAGCGGAGGGCGAATCGTGGAGCAGCGGGAACGCATCGAAATAGAATTGATGGCCCCAAAACCGACCGACGGAAAAGATGAGCTCAATCTCGTGGAATTCCCGCTCTGCACCCTGGCGCATCGGTTGCGGCCCGACCAGAAGACGCTCCAATTTGAAGACCGGGTTTGGGATAACCAGCGCAATGGATGGGTTCCCCGGCATTTCACGGTCACCGGCTCGGACGCTTACGGGTTGCCGACCGCCCTGGACGATGAAGTGCTCCTGGGGCTTATCCAGGTCACCAAGCTGCGCGGGTTCGCCGAGCGCGAGGTGCCCTTCACCCGCTATCAACTGATCCAGATTCTCGGCTGGCGGCACGATAGCAAAAGCTATGAACGCATCGAGGAATCGCTCAACCGCTGGACCGGGGTCACCCTTTACTACCAGAACGCCTGGTGGAACAAGGCCCGCCAGTGCTGGGTGGATGCGAAATTCCATGTGCTGGATAATGTATGGCTCTGCCATCGCGGCGACCCGGTGGAGGGTGGCGGCGACGACGTGGACCGGCCTCCCCTGTCGGCCTTCGTCTGGAATGATGTGGTCTTCCGCAGTTTCCAGGCCGGCAATCTCAAGAGCATTGATTTCCAGTTCTTCAAGCAACTCGACAGCGCCGTTGCCAAACGGCTTTACCGGTTTCTGGACAAGCGGTTCTTTCACAAGCGCGAGTGGGAATTCAGCCTCCACGAACTGGCCTGGGAACACATCGGGTTGGCTCGCGGTTACGATACCGCCAGCCTCAAGCGCAAACTGCGCCCCGGCATCGCCGAACTCGAAGCGAAAGGCTACCTCACGCCGATGTCTGACGCCCAGCGTTTTCGCAAAGTCTGCGCCCGCGGGTGGCGCGTGGCGTTCACGAAAGCAACCTCCATGGCAACCTCAGACCAGCCCTCTGGGCAGCCAAGCGAAGATGAATCGCTGGCCAGCGAGTTGATTGCGCGGGGAGTTACGCCAGCAACCGCCGCCGATACCGTTCAAAATGCCTCCCCGGAGCATATCCGGGCGCAGCTTGAAGTCTTTGACTGGCTGGTCGCCCGCCGGGACCCGAGGGTTTCCCGAAACCCTCCCGGTTTTCTGGTCAGCGCCATCAAGAGCCATTACTCGACGCCACGTGATTTCACGAGTTGGCAGGAACAGGCCCGCCGGTATCAGCAAGGGTGTGAGCGCAGGCGCCGGCTCCGGGCGCACCGGCAGGAGAAGCTGGCCCGGGAACGGACGACGGAACTGGAACAAGAAGAGCGTTTGCAGGAATTCTGGCGGTCGTTGTCCGAAGCCCAGCGCCAACAAATCGAGCAGAAAGCCTTGGCTCAGGCCCCGCTGTTCCAGCGCAAGTTGATCGCCCGCGGGGGAACCAGCGGCAGCGTGGCGAAAAAGAACGCCATCGACGCGTTCCTATCCGGACTTCTCCAGACGAAAATCGAAACCTAACCACAGACTAATGGCTGGTTCTGCCCTCGCTCGAATCGTTCGAGAGGAAGGCTCAGGAACCGAACATTGTTCCGTTTCCGAAACCGCAAGAACCCGGAAATGACAGCTCCGCAGGAGGTTGGGGCTCACCCGCAAAACTCTTTCCCTAATCTTCGCGCGCACTTGGGCCGTGCCGTTGACTAACCGGCGCATTTGGCGGCAAAATGGCGTTTGTTTAGGATCTGGGAGGCGTATGCCAAAGAGCGGGGTGTTTGCGCGGACCAAGGCGAGAAATGCAAACGACGTTTTACAACTAGACTTCTTTCAATTCAGGTCATCGAACTATGCAACCACAGAAACCACTGACACAATATGGCCGGATGGCCGAGCGACACTGGCGCGAGTTCCTGCCCCGGATGGTGTCGTGCCTGGAGACAGCGGGGCTGCTGCAATCGGCCTTGCTGGAGGCGGAGGAGAGGACCGACGCGGAATTGGACCAGCTTCGCCGTCATTTTCTGGAGCAGGGGTTAACGGCGCAGGAAGCCCACGACCGGGCCTGGGAGATGGTCCGGGAGCGGTATCTCTTTCTCCCGCCCGAGTCATAGCGCCAGTCAAAGAACCGGCCGAGCCGGAGCCGTTGCGCAACCAGGGCAACTACCGCATCACCGACGCCGACCGGGTGGGGCTTGGTTCCCTGAAACAGAAATGCCGCCACAATCTGGCCGCCATCGAACTGCTCCAACGCCTCGAAACCGAGGCCCGGCCTCCAACGGCGGACGAAAAGCGCATTCTGGTCCGTTATGTGGGTTGGGGTGGATTGCCCCAGGTGTTCGACCCCTACAACAACGAATGGAGCGAAGAACGAGACCGGCTGGAATCCTTGTTGCCGTCCGACGAGCTAGAATCGGCCCGGGCGACGACGCTCAACGCGCACTATACCGCGCCGGCCATCATCCGGGCAATGTATGCCTTGTTGCGCCGGCTGGGATTTAGGCAGGGACGGATTCTGGAGCCGGCGTGCGGGCTGGGTCATTTCATTGGGCTGATGCCCGATGACATGCACGGGCGTTCTCGCATCACGGGCATCGAGATTGATTCGATCACCGCCCGGCTCGCCAAAACGCTTTACCCCGACGCCGACATCCGCCATCAGCCCTTCGAGGAAGCGCGGCTGGCCGATGGCTTCTACGACGTCGCCATCTCCAACATCCCCTTTGGAGATTACAAACCGTTCGATCCCCACTTCAAGGCCTGGCACTTCGTCATCCACGACTATTTCTTTGCCAAGGCGCTGGACAAGGTGCGGCCCGGCGGCCTGCTCCTGTTTGTTACGTCCAAAGGCACCCTCGACAAGCTCGACGCCTCACTGCGCGAATATGTCTCGCACCATGCCGATCTCATCGGGGTCATCCGGCTCCCCAACGACGCCTTCAAGAAGAACGCGCATACCGAGGTCACAACCGACCTGGTGATCCTCCGCAAGCGAATGCTCGGCGAACGGCCCGGGGGGCCGGCATGGAAGACGGTGGTCGAGATAACCAATTCCCTGGGCGAAACCATCCCGGTCAACGAATACTTCGCCGCCCATCCCCAGATGATGCTGGGTGAAATGAGGTTGGAAGGGAAGATGTATGCCCGTAACGAGCCGACCCTGGTGCGAAACGGGCAGGACCTGACCGAGGCGCTGGCGCGGGTCATTGTTTCGCTGCCATCCAGCATCTTTCAGCCCGTCGAAACTCAGGTCCAGGCGCCGATGGTCGAGGACCTCTTCCCCGCACCTGAACACATCAAACCTAACGCCTACACGCTGGTAAACGAGCAGATTGCCATCCGCGAAGGCGACCAGATCCATGTTCTCAAAGGACTTTCACCAGCGCGCACCATGCGAATCCGGGGCTTGATTCGCGTGCGCGATACGGTGCGCCGGTGTTTGCGCACCCAGATCGACACCGAGGACGAGAGCCTCATCGAAACCGTCCGCCTTCAACTCAACCAGGCCTATGACCGATTCCTGGCCCGCTTCGGCCCGATTTCCGAACGGGCTAATACCGCCGCATTCCGGGGCGACCCGGACCTGCCCTTGCTGCTGTCGCTCGAACATTATGACGCCGAGACCAAACGGGCGACCAAGGCCAGCATCTTCCGCGAGCGGACGGTGCAAACGGGGCGCCGCATCATCGAGATCAATACCCCGAAAGACGCCTTGCTCGTCACGCTTAGCGAGCGGGGTTCTGTGGACCTGGAGCATCTGGCCGGCTTGCTGCATCGTAAGACCGCCGATTTTCTCCCCGACCTCAAAGGCGCGATTTTCCTTGATCCCCAAACCCATCGCTGGGACACCGAAGACCAATACCTTTCCGGCAATGTTCGGGCCAAACTGGCCACGGCGGAAGCGGCGGCGCTGGTGGACGAGCAGTTCCTGGCCAACGTCGAGGCGTTGAAACAGGTGCAGCCGGCGGACCTTTCGCCTTCCGAGATTGATGGCCGGCTGGGCAGCGCCTGGATTCCGGCGGAGGATATTCAACGCTTTGCCGAAGAGTTGCTGGAAGAAGGCATCGCAGTGAGCCATGTTCCGCAATTGGGCCTCTGGGTGGTGCGGGGCGGCTACGGCGTCAAATTCTCGGTCGCCAACACCGCCGAATGGGGGACGGACCGGCGCAGCGCCCTGGAACTGCTGGAAGACGCGCTCAACCTGCGCACCCCGACCGTGTATGATTACGATGCCCGGGCCGAACGCGACGTGGTGAACGGTCCCGCCACCGAAGCGGCCCGTGACAAGCAGGAAAAGATCAAGGAGCGTTTCAAGGGCTGGCTTTGGCAGGACGACGAACGCCGGGAACGGCTGGCCCGCAAATACAATGACGAGTTCAATAACGTCCGGCTGCGGACCTTCAACGGCGACCATTTAACACTCCCCGGCGCCAGCCCCGCCATCACCCTGCATCCGCACCAGCGGGCGGCTGTGTGGCGGATTCTCCAAACCCCCAACTGCCTGCTGGCCCACGTCGTCGGTGCCGGCAAGACCTACACCATGGTAGCCGCTGCGATGGAATTGAAACGGCTGGGCCTGGCGCGCAAACCGTTGTTCACCGTCCCCAACCACATGCTCGGGCAGTTTTCGTCGGAGTTGCTCACCCTTTACCCCGGCGCAAACATCCTCGTGGCGACCAAAGAAGACTTCGAGAAACAGAAACGACAGACCCTGATGAGCCGCATTGCGACCGGCAACTGGGACGCGGTCATCGTCACCCATTCCGGCTTCGAGAAAATTCCCGTGTCGCGCGAAACCCAGGAGGAATTCATCAGGGGGGAGCTGCGCGAACTCACGCTGGCCATCGAACAGCAGCGCAAAGAGGGCGACTCGCGCGTGGTCAAATCCCTGGAGCGCGCCAAGAAGCGGCTCGAAAGCAAACTCAAGGAACTGGCTGCCAACGAGCGCAAAGACGATATGCTGACCTTTGAAGAATTGGGCGTGGACCGCCTGTTCGTAGACGAAGCGCACTGTTTCAAGAACCTCTTCTATGTGTCGAAGATGACGCGCATCGCCGGGCTGCCGCAGACGGCTTCGCAGCGAGCCTTCGACATGTTTCTCAAGGTGTTGCATCTCCAGCGGATGAACAGCGGCGGCGGGGTTGTTTTCGCCACCGGCACCCCCATCGCCAACAGCGTCGCCGAGATGTACACGATGCAGCGTTTCCTGCAAATGACGGCGCTGAAGGCGTTGAAGGTGGATCATTTCGATTCCTGGGCCGCCACCTTCGGCGAGCCGGTTACGGCAATGGAACTGGCCCCCGACGGGTCGGGCTACCGGCTCAACACGCGCTTTGCCCGCTTTATTAACGTGCCTGAGTTGATGCAGCAGTTCCGGCAAGTCGCCGACATTCAGACCCAGACCATGCTTCACCTGCCGGTGCCCGAGCTGCGAAGCGGCAAGCCGCTGGTGGTCAGCGCCCCCTGTTCCCGCGAGCTGAAGGAAATCGTCCAGTCGCTTGTGGACCGGGCCGAGGCGCTGCGCACCGGGTTGATCGATCCGCGCGAGGACAACATGCTGCTGGTAACCACCGACGGCAGGAAAGCGGCCCTGGATTTGCGGCTGCACAATCCGTCGTTGCCCGACCACCCCAACAGCAAGGTCAACCAGGCCATCGAGCGCATCGAACGGGTCTGGCGGGAGACGGCGGAGCAGCGCCGCACCCAACTGGTCTTTTGCGACCTGTCCATCCCCACGGGCGGGCGCGGCTTCTCCGTCTATGAGGAGATGCGCGATAAGCTGCAGGCGCGGGGCGTTCCGCCCCAGGAAATCGCCTTTATCCAGGACTACGACACCGACGAGGCCAAGCTCACCCTCTTCCGCGCGGTGCGGGCCGGGCGGGTGAGGATTTTATTCGGCAGCACGCAGAAGATGGGCACCGGGGCCAATGTGCAGGAGCGGCTGATTGGGCTCCATCACCTGGACGCGCCGTGGCGGCCGGCGGATGTCGAACAGCGCGAAGGCCGCATCCTGCGGCAAGGCAATCTCAATCCGGAGGTGCAAATCCATCGTTACGTCACCGAGGAATCCTTTGACGCCTACATGTGGCAGACATTGGAAACCAAGGCGCGGTTTATCGCGCAGGTGATGACCGGCGAAAGCAATCTGCGGCGCATCGAGGATATTGACGGGGCGGCGCTGACTTACGCGGAGGTGAAGGCCATCGCGTCCGGCAATCCCATGGTCATCGAAAAGGCCGGCATCGACGCCGAGGTGGCGCGTTTGAGCCGGTTGCACAGCCAGCATGGCGAAACCCAGTACCGGCTGCGCGCCCAGATACGGCATCTGAGCGACGAAGGGCCACGCCTGGAGAAACGACTCGAAGAAGTGCGCACCGACCTTGGCACCCGGCAGGACACGCATGGTGATCTCTTTGTGATTCAACTGGACGGCCAGGAACTCCGCGACCGCGGCATCGCCGGCGAGTTGTTGTTACGCCAGGCTGAACGGATGCGGGGCTCGCGGGCCGAGCGGCAGGTGGGCATCTTTGCCGGCTTCAAACTGTTTGTGACGGACAATTTCATGGCCGGGCCGGAAATCGTCATTAAAGGCGCCGGCACGCATCTGGCCAAGGTGGGCAACACGGCGCTGGGAACCATGCGCTCGGTGGAATACACGATCCAAAATCTTGAGGAAGCGGCGGCCGGCATCGAACAGCGCATCGCCAACACTCGCGAGCGCTTCGCCGACCTGATCGTGCAAAGCGAGCAACCGTTCGAATATGAAGCCCGTCTCGCGTCGCTGGTCCAGCGGCAGCAGGAAATCGAAGCCGCCCTCGACCTGACCAAGAGCCAGGCACCCAGCCAACTGGATGCCGCCCCCGATGGCGAACCGGAGACCGAAAGCAATTCCGAGGCGGGGTAATTTCCGGGCAGCCTAAACCGGGTGACCAGTTTGACCGGCGTGGTTAATCATGCCGGCGCGCCCTTATGCGGGCGGGCGAGTCCGTTACGCGTGGCGACCGGCAGCGACGCGAGCTGGATGGCTCGCCGCCCGTCGCTGCCGCTCGCCCGCCCGCATAAGGACGGCGCCAGGGGTGCCTCAGAGCGCCAACTGCCCAATACCATTCAGGTTACACCCTTCCATCACCGTGCTGCGGACCGAAGCGCGTCGATGCGCTTCCGTAGCGGCCCCCAATGTGGTATAGAACAGGGAGGCGAATTCAGTACGCTGTTTTATTTCTTCACAAGGAGATTGCCATGCTGAACTTTGAGCCCCTCGAACGTCTCGGCCGCATTGTAACGACATCCAAGGCCAAAGCCAAAGTCCCCCGGAAAGACATCGCCACCGCGTTGCTCCGCCACGCGCGGAGCGTCGGCGAGGATGGCAGCGAATTGGGGGGACGATACGTCAAGCGGACCTCGTTTGAAGGCTGCCGCCTCTTGACCGCCTACCGCACCGGCAACGGAACTGACTTTTGGATCATCTCCGAACCCGGCGAGCGACTCACGCGGGTGATGCTGCCGGAAGACTACTGAACGCCTCAACCGCGATCGATTCCAACGGTGCTTCGACTCGATGGGTTTTCCTCGTCTTTTCAGCCAGTTAGGCTCCGCGGGCTGGCCCTGTTTGTTTAGCTCTGCAAAACATGGTATCAAGGAAGATACAGGTTTCGATGCTCGGAATCTGTTTCTTTCCGCATAGGAGGCTAAATGGATTGCGCGACGGCGTTACCCGCACCTGTTGTCAGTATGAAAAACAAAACAAAACCAATACATGAGGTCCGGCTCGGCTACATCAAAGCCGCTGTCTGGAAGAACGAAACCGAAGCTGGCGTTCGTTACAACGTCACCTTCAGCCGCCTCTACAAGGATGGCGTTCAGTGGGGTTCGACCGAAAGTTTCGGCCGGGATGACCTGCTGTTGCTGGCCAAAGTGGCGGACCAAACACATTCCTGGATCTGCGCCCAGAATCAGGAGGAGCAGAATGCAGGCAAGGCCCCCGCGCCCAAACAAAACGACGAGCGCTGAGGTTGTTGCCAAGGTTCCAAGGCTTCGCGGATTGTGCCTCTAAACAGTCCCCACCATTTCCGTCCACCCGGACAAGCTAGTTCCCGCTTTTGGCCCCCGAATCCTCCCCTGGCCGCGACAGTTCGGCGATCAACCGCCGGAAGCCCCGAGGATAAAAACGTGATACCGTCCGCCAATGCTCCCGCAGGCTGCGCGAGCGCAGGAAGTCCGCCATGTCCTGCCGGTAGGCCTCCCACTCGAAACCCGACACCAGACCCAGCCGCCAGGCCGACCACATGATTTGCATGTGGTTCATCCAGAGTTGCCGATACCGCCGATGCAAAACCGCCTCCTCTCCGAAGACAGTTGCCGTCTCCTCCCCCATCGCCGCCCAAACCGCCGGGTAATCAAAGCCCAAGGCCACAATTGACCGATTGGAGTCCATAATCCGGATGAGGGCGTCCAGTTTGAGTTGCCGCCGCAGCATCCGCAACTGAAGCAGGGTAAAACCCATGCCAGCCAGGGCAGCAAACAAGCCCCCCACGTTAGCGAGGTCCACGGCCCCAACAGCCCGCAGCCACTGCGCTAACGCCTCGAATTCCGCGCCCATGCTCTCAACCGCCTCCCGCCAGGCAACCCAGGAATCTGGCTGCCGGCCCCGGGGAGAATCGAGCGATTCAACCGGGCGCTTTAGCTTCCACGCCGTTTTCGTCCCGTTCAGGACCGGGGGCCGTATTGGCTCAAAAGGTCCTCGAAGACCTCGCGGGGGATGCTGACAATGTCTTCATGGCCGGGAACCCGCAGGGCCTCACGGCGGTCAGCGGGGAGTTTGGCTCCCTGGATGATGACCGTGCCGGCATCGGTCAGAAGCAGCGACGGGCAGGCGCCACTGGCGCAGCCACGCGGAGAAATGACTTGCGTGATATTCATCTACACAAACAGTAGGGCTTATCTATGTGGATGTCCAACAAATTATTCACAAAACTTATCTATGGACGAGATTGGCAGCGGCGCTCGGATGCGATGATGCGTGCCCAAGGGGGCCAAGCAAGCGGCAGAAACGGTCCGCCCCATGAAGGTGAAAGGTTGAGGATTGTTTATTGGGCACAATCCCCGAAAGCCGTGCAACCTTCCGAATAACCTTCCAACCTTCGAGTTTGACCGTTACGCAGTAACGACGACGCTTTCCGGCGGCGGCAACGTTTCCCCGTTGGCGAGCCGTTCAGCCACGCCCCAAAGCCCCTTGTTCAGCGTGACCTTGGAGTCAATGCCCCGCAACGCCCTCACCGACCGCAGCTTCCCCCGCCGGTCCCGGTGGAAGTCCGAGACTCCGCCCTGAACCAGGTTCTCCTGAATCCGGTTCATGGTCGTCCAGAGGTCCGTTCCCTCATCGGCTGGCCGACGCGCTTTGAGCAGCGTCTCCGACTCGATGGGGGCAACGGCGAGGCTGGCGTAGCGCAGCACGAGGGCGTGCCCGGCCAGCGCCAGCGACTCCCGGACTTCGAGGGTGCGGGCGCGGAAGCGTTCGACCAGCTCGCCGACCTTGGGCACGTAGTCAAGCAGGCGAAAGCTTGCCTGCACAACTTCGTCCACCGACAGGCCGGCATGGCGGAGGCGGATGGCCTGGAAGCTGTCCTGGGACAGAACCAGTCCGTTGGCGCAAATCCGGCGGTAAATGCCCGCATGGATTTGATAGGCGCAACCCGTGTCGTGCGAGTTGAGGAGCACCAATTCCACGTTCCACTCATCGAGCGTCTCCATTTGTTCGGCCCGGCGGAAGCGGATCAGATGTTTCTGAAAGCCCCGCCGGGTTTCGTTGCGGATGCGTTGTTCCTCCGCCGCCACGGGCATCCAATCGTGCTCCCGCAGGCCCGCGACAATACGGGCTGTGGGCACGAAGGCGTAGCGGGGACTGACGCCGCTCATCGGTCCCGAGGCAAAAATGCTCGGGGCCTGGCTGTGCAGTGTTTCGTCGGTCAAGGCAACGGCCTTGAAGTTGGTAGTATCATGCAGGGTCATACGCGATTCTCTTTCTGGTGCCCTGGGGACGGTTGGCGCTGGTTTGAACGGTCCACGGCCAGGCGCCAAGCGGCACCGTGTCACTGGCCGGGGATTCCCCCCTTTGAAGACAAAGCCCACGGTGGGACAATGCCGAAGGGAAAACGCTGTTTGAAAGAGAGCGACGGGCTGCGTCGCGCGAATGAAACCCTGAATGAAAACCTACCTGCTTCTACTCACCTATAGCTATGCCTCAAACCGTGTTTGTTAGTCAACCGCACCCGCTGAATTCGGAATGAGCATTCGGTGATGGTGGTGCCGGAGCAGGGGCGGACGAGTCGCCCGCGGCCTGTTCCGACGCCCCGAATTCTTCGCCGGGACTGTTCCGTAAGAAATCAAACAGTGGTATAGTCTCATAGTGGCTGTTTAGATGACTCCAGAAACCACAATTTCCCTGAGCGTTGTCATGCCCAATGGGCCTGCCGCCGGGACGACCAACGAATACCTGCGGTGATCTAAGCGGCCATTTTCCAACTATTCTCAGGAGGACCATGGAACAACTGGAGCACGCCAACAACAAAGACTTGCTGTCCACCCTTGCCGGGAAATCGGCCGCCGATGCCTTGCTCGGGCAATATGGGGGGCTGACCAACCTGGCCCAAGCATCGTTTGACGAACTGCAGTTGGTAAAGGGCATTGGCAAGTCCAAGGCTGCGGCCATCAAATCGGCGTTTCTCCTGGCCCAGCGGCTCTCCCGGGAATCCTACGCCGAAGCGCCGCTGCTGGACACCCCCGAGCGCGTCGCTGATTTCTTGCGCGAGCCCAACCGGGTTTACACCGTCGAGACCTTCCAGGTAGCGTTTCTCAACACGCGCCGGCGGTTGATTGGGATGCACACCGTCTCCCAAGGGACACTGGATACCATCCTGGTGCATCCGCGAGAAGTCTTCGCCCCAGCCATTTCGAAGCGAGCAGCGGCCGTCGTGCTGGCACACAACCATCCCAGCGGGGACCCTGCCCCCTCCGAAGCTGACATTAAAGTCACCCGCGACCTCATTCGTGTCGGCCAGCTCCTGAAGATCGATGTGCTCGACCATGTGATTTTTGGCCGGCGCACCGATGAACGCCCCCGGGATTTTGTGAGCTTGCGCGAATTGGGTTACTTCAGCGGATTTTGATGCTTGACGGAGCGACTCTCGATGAATTATCCGGTCCCAGCCAAAACCGCGCTCCACCAGGCCATCAACCATATCGAACGGTGGCAAAACCGGCGGGCGTCCATGGAATCGCTCTCCACCCCAGTCCGCCCCCATGCGGAACTGGCACTTCGCCTGGCTCTTCGGTCGGCAGTTGCCCGTGGACGGCTGACCTGCTTCGTCAGCGAGACTTTCTCCCCCGACAAGGCGGCCCTGCACATGCTCTGCGCTCAGGCTGGCGTCCAATTGCACGATATGATGCGGCGGGAGTTGGAACAATTCGAGTTCAATCGCTTGACCATGGCCGCCGCCAAAATCTCGGCATCATCCGTTCAATTTGCCTCCCCTTCAGACACAAGCGAGGTTTCCGGTGACCTGCTGGACCTGGACCGATCTCAGGGTTTGGACACTGTCGTTTGCGAGAGGCGAACCAACACTGATTTGGATTCGTGGCGGGACGAACTCGAATTCGTTTCGAGGATGACTGGCGCCGAAATCCACCTCGTCACCGGCCGGCTTCCCGCCGCCGGTCGTTTCATTCCCGGCTTTGGTCAAAGGGCCTGACCGGCCTGCGTGTTTCCCGGAGCGGGTTTCTGGGCACCGTTTCAAATCCCCCGGCGGCGCGTCTCCGGTTTACGGCGCGCAAGATGCACCGGATCTGGTCCCGAACCGGCGCGTAAGGCTCAAACGGAATGGCCCGCAGATCACGGCAGAGGTCGTCCACCGACCGGTGGACCGCGTTGCGCTCGAATCGGTCTTTGAGTTCCCGGTAGGATTCCTGGTGGATGCGCACCGAAACGTGGAGCTCGCCGTCACGCGAACATTGCCGGCAACCGATGGAATACCCCATGAAATGCAGCGGGTAAACCCGGATGTCCTTCAATTGCCTCGCCTCGGCCGCAAAGAACGGCTGCTTTCCGTGGCTGGCGATGATGACAAAGAACGTCCCGTAGCGCAGGTAATGCACGTTGGCCAGGCCCTGCCGCTTGCGCCGTGCGCGGACCCATTTGGAAACGCCGATGCCGTATTGGGCGATGATTTTCTCATCGGTATGGACCGGGTCCTTGTGCTCTGGAATGCGTCCGGTGACGTAGAAATAGTATCCGCGCGCCACATAGCCCACGGCCAACTGCTGCACGAACCCAGCGACAGACGTTGCCACATATCGGTATGCCATAACTCGTCCTCCAAACAGGGTTATGGCAGCCCGAGGAGGGGACGTTGCATTTAGGGCGCAACCTCGCGAAAGTCCAAATCCTTCTGCGGCGCGCTTCTGCCGCGTTGGACCTTGCCCCGCCTCAAAACCTCTGGTTCGCGCTCCGCGCAGGTTTCTCGGCGGGCGCAGTTTCCCGCAGGGCTGTATTCCTCTTGTTGAAGTTGCTTAATCTATAGAGGTAGCGCGATTTGAAAATCGTCGTGGTTGAACCTCAGCAAACCAATGGCTCACTGCTCTTGCTGCTCTCGACCCGCCACCCGGGCGCGTTAGCTCTTTACCTATCCGTTCTTCTTCAGCCACTCCGAAAGCGCAAGACACCCTCATCAGCCGCCCACGGCGAACTCTGGAAGCTCGATGATTCCGTTGATTGGATCGTCCTTCATAAGCGGGAGAATCACCCCTGCGCTGCTGTAGCGAGCGGGATGATTGTATTCTCCAAGTGAGCTTCATAGGCTTCCAGCGCCGGGATGACAACTTTTGCTTTTCGCGCGTAAGCGCGATGCACGGCCTTGCTGTTGTGGCCCAGGCTCTCCTGCGCAAAGCGCTCGGGCATGCCGGCTTTTCGCGCCCTTTCCGCCCAAGCATACCGGTAGGAGTGCAGGCTGACGCCTTCGATCCCAAGGCCAATGCATCGTTGCTTGAATTCTGTCGCCCGGTCCCCCGCGCGAACCGAGCGCAGATACGGGAACAGCGG
>JBAXTC010000920.1:0-2825 GCA_037130375.1 Verrucomicrobiota bacterium
ATCACGTCTCACGCATCACGTCTCACGCATCACGTCTCACGCATCACGTCTCACGTTTCACTCACCACTTTCTCCCTTTGCAGCCGGGCGGGATTTTGTTTTCATCGGTCCATGTCGAGAGTCTCCCTTGCGGCGATTGTCCGCTACTGCGACCAGTTGCTGCGGACAGCGGAAGTGCAGGATTATGACGGGGCCGCCAACGGCCTTCAGGTCGAGAATGCTGGCGCGGTGACATGCATCGCCGCCGCGGTGGACGCGAGCCTGGCAACTGTCCGGTTGGCGGCCGCGGCCAAAGCGGACTTGCTCCTCGTTCATCACGGGCTGTTTTGGGGGCCAACCCATCCGTGGACGGGAAAACGCTACGAGTTGATGCGGTCTCTGCTGGAGCACAACCTGGCGGTTTATAGCTCGCATCTGCCTTTGGATGCCCATCGCCCGCTGGGCAACAACGCGCAACTGTGCGCCGCGCTCGGGTTAAAGAACTTGCGCCCGTTCTTCTTCAGCCACGGCCTGTTCCTCGGGTTCCAGGCGAAAACGGAATTCTCGCGCGCGGAACTGGCCCAACGGTTGCGGTGTGCGACGGGCGAGGAACCGTTGGTGATCCCGAGTGGCCCGGAAATCTGCCGGCGCATCGGCGTGGTCAGCGGAGGCGCGGGCGGCGATCTAAAGAAAGCGGCCGCCGAAGGGATCGATACGTTTGTCACCGGCGAAGGGCCGCATTGGACTTACGCTCTGGCTGAGGAACTGGGGATCAACGTCCTCTACGGCGGGCATTACGGGACTGAGACGTTCGGCGTAAAGGCGCTGGCAGCCCGGCTTTCCGTGAAATTCAAGCTGCCCTGGAACTTTGTGGATCATCCCACCGGCTTGTAACTGACTGACGGGAATTTGTTTTTTGAGGCTCGCCGGCATGCATTGCATTGCGTTTTTATATCAATTTTGAGCGTGACATTGTGGGACTTGTCCAATATTTTTTAAGAAAATATAGTTGTGCTTTAGGATTAGGTCACAATCATAGTGAGATATATGCTAATGCTGAATTTGAATAACCCCAAAGAGCCTGCCGCGATGCGTCGCGGGGGATTTACGCTGATTGAATTGCTCGTGGTCATCGCCATCATCGCCATTTTGGCCGCCTTGCTCCTTCCGGCCTTGTCCAAGGCCAAGCTCAAAGCCCACAGCATTAGCTGCGTCAACAATCTGCACCAGCTTAGCACCGGCTGGATCCTGTATGCCGACGACCACAACAGCGTGATGGTGCCAAATTGGCTCACGACCCCCTTGGCGTGGATTAACGGCTACTTGGGAGACGTGAGCAGCCTTCCCGGTGCGACCAATGTCAATACGCTAAAGGCAGGTCTCTTGTATCGCTACAATCCCAGTGCCGGAATTTACCAATGCCCGAGCGCGCTCTCGATGACACCCAAGACCATTCCCAACAAGGGGGTGCATCTCGTGCGCAACTACTCTCTGGAAGGCCGCATGGGCGGTGCCGGAGCCCTTGAAGCCTCAAAATATGGCGTTCCCGACACCACGTGGGTGCTCGGCCCGACTTATCCCCAATACAAAAAAGTGACTGAGATACTGCGGCCTTCTCCTTCCGAGGCGATAACCTTCCTGGACGAAAGCATCGAAACGCTGGATGACGGTTACTTCGCCGTAAACTTCGCTAATGCGCCAACCGTATGGCAGAATTCCCCGACCACTCGGCATGGGAAATCCGGCGTATTCGCCTTCGCTGACGGTCATGCTGAGCGATGGCGTTGGCTCGTTCTAAGCAAAGACCAGTTCCTCGATACACCTTACGCCGGCCCGCCGAATACCTTGGTGGACATACAGCGGCTTCGGAATGCCGTTTTTCGGTAAGGATGGGGACGGCGCCCGGCAGCAGGGCGTGCGTCTAGCCTGCTCAACTGGTCTGAATTTGCTTTTAGGCGTCCAACACGCCAATCGCGCTGCTGTTCTCGCTCCTTTTTCAGCCGTTTGCCCCCGAGGCTGTGCTTCCCTTCCAAGTGACGGTCGCGATCGGCTTCGGCCTGCCAGCCAAGGGCGCGCAAGCATCGGACGGTTGTATCGGCTTGCCGTGCCAGCCAATGTCGATTCAAGGGGCCATGCCAGTTCTGGACTGAAAAAGGACTGTGCGACTCTTCCCCATTCGAGGAGGAGCGCAACAACGACCACTGGGACAAACTAGGGTTGACCTCGCGATCGGTTGGATTGCCCAGATGAGCCCCCTTGGAACAACCCGACGAGCATACGTTTGCCGTCATTAGCGACCATGCCAAGGAAGCGGAAACATCTGCGGAGTGCGGTCATCTGCGGCCAGGCGGCGAGACTTTCCTTCAATACCTGGTCGGCCTCAGCATTTTTCCCCAAGTTGCGCAAACAATCGGATTTCAAAACTTGCGCCTGTTTCACACGGAGGTCGGAAAGTTGGGTGGCGTCGAGGTATTCCATGGCCTCGGGGAATTTCTTCTGCTCGATGAGTTCGCGAGCCATTTCGATGAGCCGGGCGACGGCTGCAGCCTCATGCTTGAAATATTTCGAATTGAACTGCGCACGCTCCTCAATGTCCAACTCGGCGTGACGTTCCTCTTGAAACGCACAATAGACATCCGAGAAGCGGTCGCCATCCTTGCGGAGTTGGTCGGCTACCCGGCGGAGCGTGGCGAGTGCGGCGGCATTGTCGGCAGGGTTGATGGTGGCGATGAGTTTACGTGCGGCTTCCTCGCGCTCGGGAAGCGTGAGTTGGAAGAAGCGGGTCCAGAATGGAAGGTTGCGCATAAGTTTGGTGCGGCCTTTGCCGCGAATGGGATACATGACGA
>JBAXTC010000921.1:0-2817 GCA_037130375.1 Verrucomicrobiota bacterium
AGGCTTTCGCTCAGGCTGGCAATGATTTGCTTTATCAACTGGCCTTTTTCCATTTTGAAATCCCTTCAGAGACCTGGTGCCACGAGCGAAAAGCCGCTCACCGCAAGGGTCTCCGGGACAAAGCGGTCCGAAACCGGGCGCAGTTGGCCGTAAAACGAGTTGTCCAAGGCATCGTCCAACAGGACGGCCCCAAAGCACCCCATGGAGAACTCAGCCGGAATCGGCCAATCCGCTTCGAGCAAGTTGGCCGAGAATGACCTCCACCGGTATGTGCGTGGCCTTGATGACAGGGCGACCGCCACACACGGGTGGATTGAATTCGATGAGATCGATCATCGCGGACCAGGTAGCCGAGGATTGCCAATTATCGGGTGCCGAAGTCTCGGCAGCCAAAAGCCGGTCAAGGCATTGTGAACAATGCTGAGAACGGTGAGGTCTGACCGGTCGCCGAAGGCCCGGTGGCGCGGTAGAATGAGGCCGGGTTATTGTCAGTGAAGGTCGCGGAGCCTCCGACCGCCGCGGCAGCCAACAGGTACGAGCCATTCACCGTGGCCGACTTCTGGATGCCGTAAACGGGCCCGGTGCTACCCCTGACGCCGACCGTTGTGTGGCTGCCAGCCCGGGTGATCGGGCCGATGGTCGGCTGGGTATCGCTTGAATACGTGACGGCAATCGTCACTTGAGTGCCATGCGCGATGGCCAAGCTGGCGAGGTTGAAGGTAAACGCACCCACGGTCGGGTTGGAATCCACCGCCGAGTTGTCTGTGAAGCTGCCCAGCCACTTCTGCCCCTGTGGAGGTGCGCCCGAAGTCGAATCCGCCACATAAATATCCACAATCAGCCTCGTGAAAGGAGCACCGAGAGGCTTCCCACAAGTGCCGGTCAAAATGGTTGTAGTCGTGCCCGCGTCGATTACCGGGATGATGTCGAGCGTCCCGTTAGGGCCGCTAACATCGATGAAATTGGTGAAGATGTTCAGACCACCGGCAGCCGTTTGGCCGTCACCAAGCGGAGGGGTGCCCAAAGTCCAGGAGACGCAGTTCGAGAGAGAATTGCCGCGAAACGACAACCATCTCGTGTTGGTCGGAGAACCGTTATCAAAGTCAACGAAACGCGCGCCGCCATAAACCGTGTTTACTTCCAAGGCATCGCTCACACCGTTGAAGTCGCTGCCGAACCGGGCTGAGGATGTGTTATTTAGCGTATGGATGATAACGGCAAGGTTGTCGCCAAATGACCTGCCGTTGATGTCGGCATTGATGGAATTACCGGCCATCACGATGTTGGATTGGGTGCCACTGTAGAAATCCAAATAACGACCGCCGCCCTGGGCCGGGCCGAAGATGTTAGCTTCATCGGCATCATTGATGCCATCCCCATCCGTGCCGATGACGAGGTCGTTACAAACACCGAATTCAATGAACCGCTCAGATCCTCCAACGACAAGCGACATATCGGCGGCAGTGACACCATCAGGCAGGATGTTGTTGAAATTTCCCGAATATCGATGTCCGCCACCTTGCAGATCCACACCGTAACCGCTCACGATCACATTGAATTCTGCCCTGGGGTTGGTGGAGTTCCTGGCCACACCAATAATTCCGTTGACCGCGTAAACGGTGTTTGAAGCATTCGCTTGCTTGCAGCCGTAAGTTGCAATGTCAATGTCACCAATGTTCGGACTGCCTCCAGTAAGGTCAACTTGGCCCGTGGCCGGATCCACACCGAACCAGCAACCGCTGATGTGCCAGCCGGAAGCGGAACCGGCAAAGGTGGCCATGTCCAAGGCAGACGTAACGTCGGTGGCGATGCAGACGCACTTAATAGTTCCACCGGTTGGCTCAGATGAATCGTAAGCGGAGAGGAATGCAAGACCTTCGATGTGAATGTTGGTGCCCCGATAAAGCGGCAAAATTGCCACTTCGCCTACCCCCCAACCTCCATCCGTGACCTCGCCCCATGTGGTGGTGTCCGTCAGACTTGCAGCGCCGTTCGGCCCGCCCATTGGCCTGCCGGCACCATTCCGGGAGTCGAGGACGATCTTGATCTGGGCATTGTTTGCCTCGTGAATGCCGTGGGTGTTGGCTAAAGCCCCCGGTTGGGAATAACCACCAATCGTCACGTTGTTGTTGGTGATGAAGGAGTATCCACCCGCCGGTGTGGTGATATATTTCACCCCGCCACCTGGGATATTGAAGTTGATGGTGTCGCCATCCTTCAAGGCATTAATGGCCGTCACCAAGTTGGTTTTTCCCGCTGAAAAGTCGGTGTTGTTTGCGGTGTTGACGACAATAGTCTTGGCGTGCGTGGAAGCCGTCAAGATTAGTGAGGCACAAGCTAGCAGTAAATGTAAGTATTTGGTTATTTGTTTCATGGACTATTATCTGGTTTGCCGGGGTGTTGAGACTTTAGATTAAGATACCAATAATAAAGACTATCAAACCCATGATAAGAGACAAGCTATTTGTTCAGCAAATTCAATGGTTATTCAAGTGCCATACCGGCCTACGCCAGCAAGCAGGGACCGATCACGACGATGCGTTTGTGGACCAGTCTGCTGCACTGACGCCAGTGTTCGGCGGCCCAATTGCTGGCACTGTAGGCCCGGTGCTGGGAACTCAAGGCATTGGGCCTAACCACGTTCGCGCCTCCGCCTACTCGATCAGTTCTAGGGTGAAATCGTTAAACCCGTGTTGGCGTTGAACACATTTGTTCCCGCTTTGGCCGTGCTAACGGTGATAAATGAAACCCGCATTCCCAGCGTGCGCTCGTCGGCAGAGCCTGAGATCAGTTGCTTGGGCACCCAACCCTTGGAGC
>JBAXTC010000922.1:0-2815 GCA_037130375.1 Verrucomicrobiota bacterium
GCCCGGGCGGCTGCTCTCGCCTGTCCGGCTCAGCACATACTTCTTGATCTCGAACTTCGGGGCGCCAACATTGATCAGCAGGCCGTGCTCAACGCGAGACGAACGCAGGTGGCCGTGCTTGTGATAGCGGTGAATCGCAAACCGCGTCTCGCTCGCTCCGGGTGGCGGTCAAGCCCCGGCGGCGGCCTGCCGAAAACATCGAGTGGGTGAATTGTGGTGTTTTTCGGGCTCCAAAGCGAGCCAAAACAAGCAGGGGGGCGGGCTTCCTTCGTGCTCCATAGCACGCGCCCCCCTGCGGTCGAAGGTCCGTTTGATGTTCGTTGTGTGGATTGTTATTTTATGGATGCCCGCCAAAGCCAAGTTGCGCTGGTGACTTCAGAACTCGGTTTGAGGATACTGCTTCGGTGGTGTGCCGGCTGATTCAACTAACTCCAGCCCCAACAAGCACGGGTCGGTACCAACTTTCTCCAGACGCACCTTGAACTGCCAAGAGTCTCCGTAGTCGAACGTGAATTCCATTTCAGCTTTGCGCGCCAGATCCGTCTCGGCCACGGTGATTTCCCACGTGAATGGCCCTTCGTCGGTGTAGGGGTGATTATAGATCCGGCTATTGCCGCGCTGGTCGCGGTAGCGGAAGTCGTAAAGGTGGTCGCTATCCAACTTGAACGCTTGCAGGATTGCTCCTGCGAGTTCATCCAACGAAGCGTCTGGCGGCACGGCGAACCGTCGCCAGATGCCGCCACCCCCTCCACGCCAGCCGGTGAGGATTGGCCCAGAAAGACGGCCGCCGTCCGGAACTCTTGGGCAGCCTGGCTCCTGATCTCACCCCCCAAGACGGAGGTTTGAGCATGGAACAAGAGCGCCTCGAGTAAGGCGAAATACTGCTCGGTGGGGTTCAGCCTCCGCCAGAATTCCAACGACGCGGGCCACACCACCAGGCGATTGCCTCGCGCCTGGAGCATATCCATCACCCGGAGCAGAATGAATGTTCCGGCCACGTTCGGATAATCCCGCAGCAGAGCGCGCTTCAGCCCTGGCTGGATAGGATAGCTTGTTCTGCGGTTCAGTTCCGGGAGGCAGCCTATCGGCAAGTTGGCATTGCGCCCCTTGGTTACGATGCCGCCCGAACCAACAAACTCGATCAGGGTCGCAACATCCCTCAGAATGGTTCCCGGACTTTCCGTCGTGATCTGTTGCTCCTTCAGGAAGCGCTGGCACGGCTCAGCCAGGGTTTGCCACCGCTTAGCACTTTTTCGGTCAAGGGTGTAGCGGGATAACATGCTTTGCCTTTTTGTAGGAACGGAATAACCGCCCAGGCCGAGTTTCAGCGGCCAGCGGGTATTCAAATCGCTCGTTCATTTCCTGACAGCGTAATCCCAGGGAAACGGAGATGGAAAGGAAAAGAAGTCCGAAGCACGCGCATTGGTGTCCACGACGTGATCGGTCTGCTCCTTGAGAACCCCGCCCAAACTCCCCGTGGGCTGCCGCGTCTGATCCCAGCACCCTGAAAAAGCCGCCCGCCGAGAAGTCTTGCGGCTACGCACGCTCACCGCAGCAACACAATAGCACTTGCAGCCTGCCCGGAAGGGCTTAGAATATTGAGCAAATGCAAGCTATAGCAAAAAAGCGGGTCTCCCTGCCCCGCGTAGCGTCAAAGCAATGTCCTATCATTATAGTTACGCTATGAGTAATCGAGAGATCGCTATTGATTTGATCCAGAAGCTGCCGGAAAACGCCTCGCTTTACGAGGTTGCTCGGGAGATTGAGTTTATTGCTGGTGTCCGGGAGGGTTTCGAGCAACTAGAGCGTGGTGAAGGTGTGCCCGCCGAAACGGTCAGGGATATGGTCCATTCATGGATTGCAAAGCGATTGCCGGGCCATCCCCTTCCGATTGGCAACCTGGTCAATCCGCAGGATCAATGATCCCGGCATGCCCCGGTTGTGCTCGGTGCAGGCGGATGAAATGCAAACGATTCAAGGTCAATACCGCCCTCCGGCCTCGTTCTCCTCAATCTGCCGTGAGATTTCGTCTCCGTGCGACCGCACGTAAGCCCACACGTTAGTGGCGCAGCCGTTGCGTCAGGGGCGGAGCGGGTCCTATAGCGGGGAAGCCAAGCGGGCGCATGGAGAGGTGGATGTATGAACGCATTCCTTATTCCTGGACCCTTTCATTTCGTGGTTTCAACGTCCACGCTGGCGAGCGGGCCCCGCCAGAGGCCAAGGCCGACCTGGAAGCCCTGGCCCAGTACATCACGTGAAGGATCGTGGGGATCGCCGGGAGCTAAGCGGCCAGCTCCGTAGGAGCGGCATGTTTATAGTACCAGCGTCCAAACAGAACCGTCTTAAGCCCCATCGGGGCGGCATGGTGAGGTCCGGCGAGGGCCATGCCGCTCCGACGGAGCTTGAGCGAATCATCGGGGGCACGGTCACTATACACCTACGAGCCCTGCACGGACGGAGACCCAATGCCCGACTACGAGAGTGTGATAATCGATTGAAAACCGTCCTCTGGCAGGCCGGTTCGGAAGTAGGCTTTTGTCGGCAGCCGGCCAAGCAAGCGCCGAGAGAATCCTCTGCTCACGTATTTTGCAGTTTTTGCATGAGGGCTCGTGCCGAGAGCCTAAAATAGACAAGAAAAGCCCTTGAATGGATACTTTCCCCCTGATAGACTCGGTCCCGGTGTGATTAAGAGCCCGGAAATCAATTCTCCCTCACCCGCGCAGCGCTCAGTACGAGCGGGCGCGCAAAAGCAAGTTCCTTTGTGCAGCCTTCAACCTTTGACATACTTGCAGGTGCAAGTCCTGCCTCGGCAATG
>JBAXTC010000923.1:0-2814 GCA_037130375.1 Verrucomicrobiota bacterium
AGGTGCAACGGAAGTGCAATGGAGGTGCAACGGAGGTGCAACGGAGGTGCAACGGTGTCAGGGGGCAGTTTGAACCAGCCAGGGTTGGGCGGAATCGACCCAGCCAAAAGCCAAAAGACGGTTGTTGAGAGTCCTTCCACAAACAAACCCACGCAAACTGCTCATATATGGGCTTGTTTGCGAAAGCACTCTCAACTTTGGGAGAATTCTCAGGTGGCTGGGTCGATTTCGCCTACATGTGGCTGGTTTTGGTCCGCCCGGTGACATCCGTGCGGAATTGTTGACTCGGGTTTGAACAGAAGATAACAGAGATAACGGAGAGTTGCCGGTCCACGGAGTCTCCGACTCCTTGCAGGGGCAGCAGCTTTGTTGGGACCATTGCTGCCACCCAGGCCATCACTCATGCTGCCCGGCGCGGAGTTCATCCATCCAATTGGCGCTGGTGCGAGGTTCGGGTCGAAAGCGCCGCGCGAAACCGAGCATCGCCAGCGCACCCGCCGGTTGCCGGGCCGGTGCCGAGACGCGTTCCTGCCCCTGCAACCAGGCGAGCAATTGCCGGGCATGCGCATCGTCCAGTTGTTTCACTTTTTCAATGACCATTTCGACCGCGCTCATGAGTCGAGGATCTCGATGCCGACCAACTTCTCACCTGCGCCGATGTTCAGGGCGACTTCATCGGACAGCCGCACGGAGCGGCACTCGTGCTTGCCCTCAAGCAAGCGAATGTAGAGGGCGTCAATTTCGGCATCGTAGGTTATTTTCATAGCCTGACTCTCTCCTTTCCACCCTGCCACTCAAGGAGGTGCCTGGCAAGCCCACAACTCGCCTGCCAAGCGCGTCTTAACGGTGGCAATGAACGGTATCGTCCTATTCCTCTGCCCGGCTTCCCGTGTCGATGCCGCTGCCACGTCAGGCAGCCTGCTCAGGTTTTCTACGGCTTCCACCGCCCTCGACTTGAACTGCGGAGCCGCTATTTCTGCGACAGGTCGATGGAAGCGAAGATGTCCTCGAGGCTGTTCAGGGGCTCTTCCTTCTTGGGATTGAGGGTCTGCCGCAGATAGTTGACGGCATCGGGAATCGTCTTGACTGAGCGTGGCAGGGTGGCTCCGCAAGCGTTGGCGTGGCCGCCGCCCTGGAGTTTTTCGGCCACCTTCAGGGCCTCGCCGTTTCGGCTGCGGAAACTGGCGATGATCACCCCGTTGGCACGGCGGAACAGGGTCAGCAGCACGGGGTAGTTTGTCGCATGTTGTTCGAGGATTTGGTGGACGATCAGATTGTTGTTGCCGATGACGGTATCGACGAAGCCGATGTGGGGCGTGATCTCGGTGACGTTTTCTTTGCTCCACGCCAGACCGAGGGGGTTTTCGATGCGGCGTTTGACTTCCATTACCTCGAGTAGTGGATGGTCGAGCAGTTTCTCGATCTGCCCGCCGATGAGGGTGTGCAGGTTCCAGAACTGGTAGATCTTAACCAGATTCGCGTAATCGCTGGCCAGCATGAAGTCGGGGTCGTCTTCAAGGAACAAATCGGCCACGTTATTCAGATGAACAATGCGGTCCAGCGCGGGCGACCCGATGCCCTGCTGCCGGCAGAGGTCATAACAAATCATGCCGGCAGACTTGCCCAGGTCGTGGATGAACATTGCGTTCTTGGGCGGCGTCTCGGTCGCGTGATGGTCGATAATGGCCCAGTTAATCCGGTCCATGCGCGCTTCGAAGCTCAGGTCGGCAATCCAGCCGCATCTTTCGCGCAGGTCGCGTTGTCGCCAATTATTGTAGTGATAGGCCTCGAGCGGAACGTCGGTGTTGAAAAGCTTGCGTGCGAGTCTCTGCAACAGAACGCCGGCCACCAACCCGTCGAGATCGCTCTCATGGGTGATGATTACATCCGGCTTCGACAACGAATTTGTCATTCCAGGCAGCCTAGCCGAAGCTCTCGCGGCTGACCAGCAGGGAATTCACTTTGGAGTGCGCCGGCAGAGCGTAGCGGCGACGGCGCTTTGGCTTGCGGCGTAGCCGATTCCGTATCATATCTGATTTCGTCAGCTTGCTGGGTTTTTGTGCGCTGACGCTTAAGCATGCACGTGCGGGTCCCAATCCAGGCCGTCCACTTTCTGGATGTCGTCGATGCCCTCGCGCAGCACGCGGATTTGGGCAAAGCGGCAGTAGCGGTTCACGTCGCTGGTATGGTCACCATAGAACACGACGCGATGGAGGCCCGAGGACCAGTTCTCGAGGAACTTGTCGATGTTCTCGACTTTCATCGTCAGCTTGGTGCGGCAGCCGCGATCGACAAACGGGCTGTCCACAGCGTCGCCCGTCGAGAAGAGCATCTTGTCCGTGCCGATCAGCCGCGCCATCGAGAGTTTTCGTCCGATAGGCATCTTCACCATCAACGATGCGCCCAGGCCGTCCTCCAGGTGGCTGCGAATGTGGTACGCCGACGCCGGTTTGTCTGGTCCTTCCATTTGGGTCGCCGCCACACAATGGGCGTGGATGATCGAGCTGCTTGACACATCGAAGACGGGGTCGCTGACGAAGCCCGGCTTGCCCACCAGATAAGTGAAGATCAGGTGTGTCATGCTTGATTTCAAATCCGCCTCGCAAATGCCGCCCAGCCCCATGTTGTTGAAGCGCACGAACCCCAGGCACGGATAGCCCATCCCGCGCTGCATCAAACCCATCCCCAGGCAATTCATCGTGATCGCCACCGCGCCGTGCTCCGCCAGCAGGTTGCGCATGGCCACATACATCAGCGACGACCTGATAATCTCGTCTTTGGTCGGCTCGACGATTTTCTGCGCTTCCTTGATCC
>JBAXTC010000924.1:0-2812 GCA_037130375.1 Verrucomicrobiota bacterium
CGGAGGTGCAACGGAGGTGCAACGGAGGTGCAACGGAGGTGCAATGGAGATGCAATGGAGATGCAATGGAGATGCAACGGAGGTGCAATGGATGTCAGCGCTACGACAAAACCCGCGCGCTCAAGCAGGGCATGATGCAGGAATTGCTGACCGAGAGAGTGCGGTTGCGGTGAATCGCGGGTTCCGTTAAGATGGCCGCCAACAAACCGTTATGCCAGAATGCTCAAACAACCAGCCTTCAGCGGACTGACCTGACCGAACCGACCCAGCGGCAAGCCCCTGGCCCTGCGCACCGCCCGCAAGGGGCCGCGGGCAGGCTCGCAATTCTGGGGCTGCTCGGGTTACCCGCAGTGCAAGGGGACGCGGCCACTATAAGCATCCGACGGATCAGACCTATCTGACCGAACAAAGCAGGTAAACCCATGACATCCACGTGGAGCGCCGTTGCTTTTTGATTTGCCGGCGCGTCAGCAGCCGAGTAAACAACCGCCCACGTGAAACGTCTTGCAACTCTTTGCCTGGCCCTGCTGCTGGTCGCAGGCTGCAGCTCGCTGCAGAAGTCGGCCCGCCCCGCTGGTGGTTGGAATCTCTCGGCCCTCAGGAAAGCGCCCGCCGCCGATTGGGGCGGGCGAACCGGCCTGGTCCAGGAGGTTTATTACACAGGGGAACCTTATCACGGAAAACCGACGCGGGTCTTTGCTTATCTCGGCCGGCCAGACACAGGCAAGGGCCCCTACCCTGCCATGCTTTTGGTTCATGGCGGCGGTGGAAAGGCTTTTAGGGACTGGGCCGAGCATTGGGCCAAGCGCGGTTATGTGGCGCTGGCAATGGACACCGCGGGCTGCGGCCCCAATGGCCCCTTGGCCGAGGGCGGCCCGGACCAAAGCGATGGCACGAAGTTCCGTGATTTCACCGACGCGGAGGTGCGCGAGATATGGACTTACCACGCGGTCGCGGCGGTCATTCGCGGCCATTCATTGCTCGCGAGTTTGCCGGAAGTGGACCGCTCCCGAATCGGCATCACGGGCATCAGTTGGGGCGGCTATCTCACTTGCATCGTTGCGGGACTGGATGACCGCCTCAAAGTGGCCGTCCCGGTTTACGGATGCGGTTTCCTGGGTGAGGACAGTTGCTGGAAGGCTACGGCACTGGCGCAGATGCGCCCGGAAGCGCGCGAACGCTGGCTCCGGGACTTTGATCCGTCGCAATATCTCAGCGGGGTGAAGTGCCCCATCCTGTTTCTGAACGGTTCCAAGGACTTTGCCTATCCCCTCGACAGTTACCGGGCCTCTTACCGGCTGGTGCCCTCATGGCTCCGCCATGTCAGTGTCATCCCCGATTTGCCGCACGGCCATATCTGGACGTTCGATGAAGTGGATCATTTTGTCGATGGCGTTCTGCGCAATGGAGCACCACTGCCCTGTCCGAGGGCAACCCTGCTGCAAGGCGATATTGTGCTCGCAACGGTGACGGCTTCCGCCCCAATCACCCAGGCTTCTCTGCTCTACACCACCGACACGGGTGAATGGCAAAAACGACGGTGGGAATCGGTTCCGGCCCAAATCAATGGAGACACCATCCTCGCCCACTTGCCGAGCCAACGCCCGTTGACGTGGTATCTCCTGGTTACAGACGAGCACGGGCTTCGCGCGAGCACGGAACACGAAACACAGTGATTTCCTTGATGGAGAGTGTGCCGAACGCGGTCAAGGGCGCAGCTTTTTCGGCACCATGTCGCGCGGTTGGCCGTTGGCCTGCACCCAGTTCCAGGCTCTTGCCGGAACAACACGCAACTCCGCGCCGTCTGGTTTCAAAACCAAGGTAAAGACCAAAGCGACGCGGACGGTGATAACCGTCAGGGCGACGCATCTCCTGCCACCGATCCCCGTTAGATTGAAAATCCTTTGCCAACCGTGCCGCCCGGAACTAAAGTCCGGCCATGCAAAGTTGGCTCTCCGACCAAATCAGTTTCGACCCCGCCATTTGCCACGGGAAACCCGTGGTGCGCGGCACGCGGGTTTTGGTGGCCAACGTCGTCGGAGCCGTCGCCGCCGGAGAATCCCATCAAGACATTTTGGTGGACTATCCCTCGCTCAAGGAACTGGACATCCGCGCGTGTTTGGAATTTGCCGGCCAACTGACCGCCATGGAAAGCGTCGAAGCCTGACGCCGGAGAATGAACTTTTTCCTCGACGAGAATTTTCCCCGACCTGCGCTCGCCCAATTGCAATCTGTCGGACACACCGCCGTTCACGCCTTGGCAATCTTTCCGCCCGGCACGGCGGACAATGATCTGTTCGCCCACGCCCAGCAACAACACGCTGTGTTTATCACCACCGACAAGGATTTCTTCCACACCGTTCCCTTGGCCTTTGCCCGTCATCACGGGGCGATGGTAATTACCCTGCGCCGCCCGGACCGCGAAGAACTTTTGCGCCGATTAGCCGATGCGTTGGCGGCGCTGGGAGAAAGAACTTTGGAAAACACGGTGTGGCTCATTACCGACACCCGCATTTACAGCCGCCAAAAACCATGAACCGACGGCACTCACTTGCTCCGTTTAGGGTCAACGGTCCTTCGGTGGATTAGGCGACCAACTCTTCAATGCGCGCCCGGAGTTCCGGTGCCGACGCCCTCTGGCAACTCGGAAGGGCCGCGCTAGTTGAAGGTTGGCTCGATCATGCTTTGGTCTCAGTTTTCGACGATGCGCGGCGAACACCCCGCTTTTTAGCTGATACCGGTTGGAGGCGGATTTGATACTGCAGGGGTTGAAAACAGCCTGCCTGCGAGCATCTTCAAATACTTTTGCGCG
>JBAXTC010000925.1:0-2811 GCA_037130375.1 Verrucomicrobiota bacterium
GCAAAGTCGTTCCCTTACTTTTTCCACGGATCGAATCATCCTTTCCCAGGAAACCTGGCCGAGAGTCGGCGTTGGCATCCGTTCCGGCGCTAACACCGACGCCATCCGTTCGTTGTTTGCCCGCACGTTTTCTACGGTAGCCATCCGAGCGGCGGACGGCAAGTGGTTTGTTAAGACCCACCCCTGTCAATCCAATCATACTCGATCATACCTGAGCTTGATCGCCATCTCCCACAAACTGGCGATGCTGAGTAAGCGGCGGTTCGTGGGCGTCTGGATCAACGATTGCGCCTGGTTGCTGAGGCGGGGATCACTGGCGATGAACCAAAGGAATGCGTGGGTGTCCAGCAGGAGGTTCATTTCATGTGCGGCTCGAAATCCGCCAACGGCGCGTCGAAGTCCTCCGCCATGCTCATAGGGCTAGATTGGGCGACGATGCTCCAAACCCAAGGCCAGGACGATGACGAGCAGCAGGGGTAAGACAGTGGCTGGCTCAGGAACGGCTACGACCTCGAAAGCGTCGAATCTGAGGCCCTCCCCCAGGGTCAAACCATAGACGACTGCGCCCAGCATGGCCACCTCACCGAGCGCCATCGTGCCCGTGAAGCTCGCCGATTTTGTTTGGGTCAGGTCGTTCACCGAAAGCGAGTAATTGCCAGAAGCGTCCCAGCCGACATTGTATTGGAGCGTGTCGCCGCTCCCATTAAACCAGCCACAGTTCAGAAAATTGTAGCTGGCTCCGCGATCCGTGGACACGTAGATGCCCGTGTCGCTGCTCCCGTTGAGGCCGAACCGCAGGAGTTCGCCCGCCCCAAAGCCGGCTTGTTGAGTAGAGGTTCTCAGGTTGAAGCCAGAGAACCCGCTGTTGTTCGGATTGTGGACGGCGGTCACCTGCCAAGTTCCAGCGGGCAAGGCACTCGCCAGCCCACGGCCCACGCCGTAAGTGCCGTCCAAGCCCCACGCGCCGTCGTGGAGGGGGACGATCGCGGACGCGAGGTATTGGGCTCCTACTAGAGTGTCACTTTCAAGCCGCACCCAGGGTAAGAAACCATAGCCACCGTTGTCGCCAATCTGAAAGTGCGTGACCGGGTAGGGATCGTTGTCCGCATTATCAGCCGCGAACAGGGCCGCGCAGGCGGGCGTGGTCCACCAGACGAGGCTAGCGGCGAGTGCAAGCACCGCCAGCCACCGCCTGGCCCCACAGGGCGCAGCCGGGATGTTTGCCGAAATTGCCTGCCAGGACGGCTGCCCTGCTGCAAGGGTTGTGAATTGCAGTTTCATTCAACGCTCAGGCCAAAGAAGCAGGCGGGTTCTTGGACCGGGAGGTAGAGGGAGAACCAATCGCCATTTCCCTCGGCCGGAAGCGTCTGGAGCGGGCCGGTGTCGCTGAGCGCAAAGGCGCACGGCGCCCAGACCGGTTCCGTGAGATTGGTGGTGCAGACCGGGCTGTAACTCTTGCCCGCCACGCTCAGAAAAGTCAGCCGCAGGCGGCCGTTGGGCGTGAGCGCCGACTGCTCAATGCGAGGGTAATCGTAGGCGAGGAACGGGAACGTGCCGGACAGGTACTCCATCCAGTTTGACATCCCGTCGCCGTCGAAGTCATCCTCGCCGCGAACGTCCGAGAGACTGCGCAGCCGCCCGTCTGACCACTCGATGAGTTCCCATTCCCAAAGGTCGGGTAGCCCGTCCCGGTCAACGTCCTCCGCGACGGTCACGTTGCGGAGGATCATGTCACCGGGCTGTCCCACAGGTGGGACGACTTGGTTCTCCATGACCGTTTTCTCGCCGTCGCGGTCGCGGACTACGATGGAGATCAGGTCGCCGCTGCGCAGCGCCTTGGGCGAATAAGGCTTGGCGCTCCGGCCATCGTCCAGGTGGACGTAGAGCGCAAAGTTCACGCCAGGCCGCAGTGAGCCGCTAATCGTCTGGCGGGCGATCTCATTGGTGCCGTGCCGCAGGATCACGTCGGCGTCCCGCAAGTAAGGCAGCCCATAGCCGTCCTTGGCCTGCCCGTAATAGACGCACATCGGCTGCGGCAGGCCGGCATAGCCCGCCGAAGGCAGCAGCAGGGCGGCCGCTCCGGCAAAGAGGAACGTAACGAAGAGAGTTCTTGGTTTCATGGGTAGGGCGGTTAATCCCCGGAGAGGGAATAGGTTTGAAAGAAAATCTTGATGTCTTTGATGCCATTGCCGTCGCGCGTGCCGTTGACCAGCGCGCCGTGAACAAACCGCTCGATCCCTTCCGCCGGGTCGGCCAAGAGGGTGCTGCCGGGGATAATCAGCAGCCAACGGGTGTTCCAGACTGACCGGCCTACTAACCGACTGTTGTTATGAGTCTCGGCTTCATCGAACTGGCCGTTGTCATGGTAAGCGCGCATCGAGTCATAGCGACGGATTTGCGCCAGCGGCTCGCGCAACGAGTTCATCACCGGAATCCAGTCCGGGTTGTCCACGTCCGCGCCGCCGACGTTGTAAGGCAGCGGGATGGCCTGGTCGAACACCGTCCAGGAGCGCGTCTCAATGGCATTCCGGGTGGACGAGCGCATCACGTCATCGCCGACCGGGATGAGATAGACGCGCGGCTCGTTGCCCAGGCCGCCGCCGGTGCTGTTGGTGTTGAAAGTGGTGTTGTAGCCGGTGAACCAGACCCCAGCGGAGCGAATCTTCGTCGCCGCATGACTGGCGTCGTAGGCATTGTCTCCGCCCGCCAGGTCTTGGCCGAAGTAGTTCTTCCGGGCGACGACGAACGTGGAGAATGGGATGACCAGCGCCGGCTCGACGTTGGTGGTGTCAATGAACGGCCGGCAGTAGC
>JBAXTC010000926.1:0-2810 GCA_037130375.1 Verrucomicrobiota bacterium
CCAGTTTCTTATATGCTGTATGTGTTTCGATAATGCAGATGTGGTTAATGACAAGCCCCTTCAGAAGGAGAGAGCGAGTGCGAGGCCGCGAGGGCAATAACGCGACGAATCGCGGTTCGGAGGTTTACTTTATATGTGCGTGCGGCGAAGAAGCCGGAGCGATGCGACGCATCCTGCACGTTGTCGGAGAATGCGAGAGCCTGTTTTTCCCGATTGAACGGCGAGGTGTAGAGCTGGCTCAAGGCGATACTGGTAAGGCTGGCCGCGCGCGAACCCAAAATGGTCAGCCCCGACGCGCTCTCGCAGTAAGGGCACGCCATGTCAGCCTGCGTCTGGTCCTGAGCGCGGCGAGTGCGGTCGTGGATGAGAACCCGGACCAAGTGGGCTGACTCTCCGCAGCCGGCGCATTTGGCGGAGTCGGCCGCGTTGGCGGTCAGACAGAGGCCGCAGAGTTTATGGGTGAACTCACCCTGCGCAGGACCGGTTCCATCGTGGTCGGACACCGGGAAGAAGAAGCGAAGGCTGGGAAGATGGCCGAAGAACGCCTTGTAAAACTCCTGGAGATCCGGAGCCACCTTGTCGGCGTTGGCGCGCATGGTTCCGCCCCAACCCATCACGCCACATTCCCGGCAGTGGATGGCCGGCAGATGGCTTTTGAGGGCATCGCCCTTGAGGTCATCCGAGAAGGCCATGCGCGGCGGCTCGACGACCGACGCCACCAGGCGCGACAACTCGCGCGTCCAGAGATGCACATGCACTCGCAAGAGCGGGCCAGGGACATCGGCCGCCTTGGCTTTGGCATCGCGATAACGCGCGTGGGCGCAGAGCGAAAGAAAACTGTCGAGCAATCGCCGTGTGTACTGGGCGTCGCTCGTGGCCGATACCATCTGGCTCAATTCGTGAATCAACCAGTCCTCGGAAATGACTTTGCGTCCGGAGCGTTGCGCGAGCGTGAGGAGATTGCGAAAAAAGCTGGGTTCGCGCAGCCGCTCGCCGAGCGCGAGGCGGCCTTCCGTTTCGGCCAGCGATAATGGCGCATCCTGCTCGAACCATTGGCGATACTGGGTGGCCAGATAGGTTTCTGGATTCCGGGTGTGGTCGCCGGGCAGCAAAGCGAGCGCCTGGGGTTCGGGCACGCCATGATAGCGAATGAAGTAACCGTCAACGACATCCCCCAAATCCAGCAGATCCTCGCCAATTACGCTGCCCGGGTCGAACGATTCTGAGAACACGGTTTGCGCGTATTCAACGATGGTCGCGCTGGTGGCTCTTGCTGGTGATAAGCCAGTCAGGCTTCATCTCGACCGATTGATCACTGTCCCCGCCAATGAACAGGCCCGCGGTTACCTTGCCGCGCAGCTTGGGGTCGGCATGGATCGCCTGCGCAAAACGCCTGGCCTGATCCGTCGCCAAGGCGTTCATCGGATAAACGATGATGGCTTTGACCCCCAACTCGTCCACATGTGCAGCGCAGGAGTCCAGGATGGGGAAGAGGAAACACTCGGTTTTGCCCGATCCCGTGCCGGTGGCCACTAAGGTTGAGCGCGGCTCGTCACCGCAGAGCCGGGCGAAGGCCCTGGCTTGATGCAGATGCGGGCGGTAGGGAAACGTGATCTCGGTGAAGGGCAGTTCACCCGGAGGCGCAGGTCTGAAGGGAAGGCGCAGACTGTAGTAAGGCCCTTTGAAAACCTGCCCCGGCTCGCTCAGAAATGTCTCCAGCGTGTGCTCGAACGTCGGGGTCGAGGACGGAAAGGTCGTCCGCAGGAACGACTTGATGCCTTCTTCGATCTCGCGGCTGATGACCGTGGGGAGCATCAGTCATTGCCTCCCGATTGCGATTGAGCCGCCAACCAAGCCCGGCCTGTGGCGGTGAGCCGGTATTTCTGGAGTCGGCTGTTTGGTTTGGCGGGAACGGTCATTTCGATAAGACCGGCATCCAGCGCGGGCAACAGATAGACCAAACGGAAGTTCTTCCGCGCCGCCAGCCCAAGCTTCCACTGCAATTCCGTCCGGCTCGATTCATCGGAGCACACTCGAAGTAGCTGCGCGACTTGGGGTGTGACTTCCGGGGTCTCTATCGGCTTCGCCTGCGGATGCACCGGCAGCCGGACCAAGAACGACGTGCGATCTTCGTCCGTCTCAAACTTCGGCGGCGGTGACCCATTCGCCCGCATCGCGCGGAGAATCTTCGGAATCCCCCTGGCGCGCCCTTCCGTGAGGTCAAGTTCCTTGGGGAATTCCCCGATGCGCCGGTTGCGATAGCGCCGCGAAACCGCTCCTTCTGGATCGCCTCCACCTCGCCGGGGCTGAGTCCAACGGGCGGCAGCACCGGCTGCCCATCCCGCTCCGCCACGCCGATGACGATGTAACCACCGCCGAGATTGTGAAAGTCATTCGCGAAGGCACACAGCGTGTGCAGCACCGCCAGCGGAGCCGGTGTATTTTTGACCTGGGGTGTGTTGGTGACCGAAAACAGACTGCCATCTACGCCGCACAACCGCAGGCCGTGGTAAAACGCTTCCGGATGTCTGGCGGGGTCGGCCTTGGCTATGGGCTTGAGGGCCGCCCGCATCAACTGATCGAAGAGTTCTGGCGGCAAGAGTGCCCGCCGCTGCGCCAGGGCCCAATCGGTAATGTCTTTGTCAGTGAGTTGTTTGACATGTTGAGCCAGTGTGCCAGCCTCGGCCATCATGTGAAAGACCAAGCCTTGGATCAGTTCCAGTTGAGTGATCACGGGGGGGGCGACGGCGACGCAGTGCGCATCTTAGAGTTTTCGGAGCGAGGACAGGGGCGCAAGACAGAATTGGTCG
>JBAXTC010000927.1:0-2807 GCA_037130375.1 Verrucomicrobiota bacterium
GCGCAAAAGGCCCGTTGGCAGCGCCGCGTGTTGCAGCAAGCATTCCGCTCCGTTCCAGGCCGCTTGCCTTGTCCATCGCGGCTTCTCCTCTGGCTTGGCCTCGTGCTCACGCAATCGTTGTTTGCCTCCTCGGTGGACGGTTTTGTTCAATATAAGGTCAGCTATGCCAATCGTGAAAAGTGTGGATTTGACGAATGCAGCCACACGGACCCGCCGCGTCTTCACAAGTATCATCAACAAACCACCGAGCTCACCTATTGGAATTACAGCTACTTCCAGGCGAGTAACACAACAAATGTAGACCTGTCGGGCACTTGCGGTCCCGGCACCCATTGGAACGATAGGGTAAGCCCGGGCAGCACCTTCAATAACTACCAGGAAGACAAGCACGCCATCCACAGCGAATGGAAGTTGGGCCCCGATTGCGCCGCTTCCAATACGTACAGTGGCACATGGACGACCGAGCATGAAGGTCTAGACAATCGAACTCATGACGGCTATGAGTGCGACGGGACCACAATATGCAATACCTACCAATACGATCACGAAACCACACCTCTCAGTGCCGCGTTGGTGCAATATGTAAACGGTCTCGCCTGGTGTTGGACAGGCACGAATCACTCCTGCACCACGAACGCCGGCTGCCTGCCTGGAGACAATGTCACGAACGACACTATCACCGGCTACGGATTAATACCCGTTGACGTGCCGGACGATCACTCTTACTCGCTCACCAACGCGACCCTCATGCATGCTGATTATGACATGGTTGATGGCAGCGACACAAACTCGGGCTACTATACTGTGGATATGGCCAATGAATATACCGACTCTGAGCTGCGCACCAACATTCTCAACCGGATGGCTCCGTATCCTGTCGATTGGTACACTCCAAGTGGGACCTATTTATATTTCTTATCGATGATCGCCTACTCCGTCATCGACGGTAATCACGTATCTGGCCTCTCGTGGTGGCCGGGTGTGCCGGAACTCCAAAAGATGTTATATCGTTTTGCCATCCCAAACTCTGTGGCTGGTGCAACTTATAGTATTTCGTGGGACGTAATCACTTGGGACACCTCGATCGGCGACCCTAGCGTCAGCCGTGGGTACTGCCAGGTCTTGGGGACCGGGGACCCCATCAACCCGGTTTATACCACAAGCTACGAGGTGATGCCTCCTGATTGGGATAGCAGTCGCGAGGTGTGGGGCGGCTGGGTTCTTACCTGGGTTGATAACGTGCGCATCAATATGAGCGGCGGTGATTGTTCGGCGGGAAGCGGGGGTCCCTTGGCACTCGGAGGAGCCGCTCCCGACACGAGCACCTGTGGCGGCGGTGGTCCATGCGGAAGCCAGAATAACTCGTTCGACGGGTTTGCCGCCGCCTTTAGCATGGGGCAAGCTACCGTCGGCAACTCCGCCGGCAGCATAACGACCTCCGCGGCGCAGCCCAGTTTGAACTTGGCCACGCCGGCGGCTTTGTCCTACCTCGCCAACAGTTCGAACGTCGAAGTCATTTCCCTATCCGACCGGCTTCGGCAGGTGAACGCGCCGCAAGCATTGGCGGACATCGTGACCGACAGTCCCTTCGCTTACGAAATTCGCTTTTACCTCCCGGTGCAAGTCGGTGCCACAACCAACGGCGTACACCAGGTCTCTGGCAGTCCCTTTGTGACCTGGAAAATTGAGAACCCGGATGCCAGCACCAATACCTATAGCCGCGTGCGTCTCAGTGAGACACGAGGGAGCGTTGTTAGAGTTTATGATTACATTTACACGGCCTCCCCCGTGAGCTCGAAGTTGGATTATCCCGGCGGTCTCCGAGAAGACGAGTGCGCCGTGTCCATAACGACTAACGGGGCACCCGTACTGTTTCAATCGATATTTGGCCAGGGCGTTCTTGGCTACACTCGGACGGTGACCACGACAACCCGCGTTCCCGGCGGTCCAGACCAATTCAAGGTCCGCCGCGTGTATGAAAGGTTCGAGTGGGGCGAGGCGCTCGTCCAGCAGACTCTCGACCCGGACACCAATCCCCAGACCACCACCTACGTCTATTATCCAGATCCGCTGGCCGGTCCGCACGGACACCCTCTCCAGAAGATCATCCGTCCCGATGGCTCATGGCAATGGTTCACCTACGACTACGCCGGACGCTACAACACAGTGTACTCCTCTCTCGGCAATATCTCTCCCGACGGCGACAACCCGCCAGACGATGCCAGGAGAAGCCAGTATTACTATAACCCGGGCTCGGTCCCTGGCTCCGGCGACGACGGCACTCTGCAACCCGACACTCCACGCCTTATCGTTGAAAACGAGAAAGGCCATGAAATCTCCGACCACTACACTGCCTTCCCCTCGGCCGACGTCCGCATTGATGTTCAATCCACCGCTCCGAACGTTACCGCATGGTCTGATCCCACCAGTCTCTTCACCACCAACCGCTTCTACACCAACGGCCCGAACCAGAACCGCGTCAAGTCCGTCGTCCACCCAGACCGCACCCTGCAGACCTTTGACTATGCCGCAGACGCGACGGGCAGCTACCGCACCAACATGACGGCCTCCGGTCAGCCGGATCCAAACTTCTCCCGTGTCATCGACGGCACCACCAATCTCACCGTGGTCAACCTCGCCGGCCACACGATCCTCTCAATCACCAGGGATGTGGCCACCGGCGCCTTTTTGTCCCAAGAAATCTACAGCAACTTCGACGACTTCGGCCGGCCACAGCGGGTCACCCATCTGGATGGCACCCATGAAGATACCTATTACGCTTGCTGCGGTGTCGATAACACCATCGA
>JBAXTC010000928.1:0-2802 GCA_037130375.1 Verrucomicrobiota bacterium
TGGAGTTATAGGCCGATCCCGAAACAGGACGGCTGGCCCCGGCGCCCCCAGTGAACGAAACGCTCTGATTGTCAGTTCCCGCGACGCCCGGGCTGTAACGAACCGTGACGAGCACGCTTTGGTTTGCGGTCAAGCTGTATGGGCTGCCCGAAACGACACTGAACGGCGACGAAACAGCCGCACTGCCCGACAACGTTCCCCCGCCGGTGTTCTGGACGGTGAAGGCCCGGTCCGCTGTCGTGGCCACTGGAATTGACCCGAAATCCTGGCTCGCGGGCGTAACGGAGATCGCTGGCGCGAGCCCGGTGACGCTCACGAACACCCCGCCCGGATAGGGATCCCGAGACGAGTCGCTGGAATGCACCACCACTTGCCGCGTTGTCTACCCAGAAGGTGCCTGCGCGCAGTCCACAAACACGGTCACGGTTCGATAACTATTTGCCGGAATAGTGAAAGGGGCTTGCGGGTACCAGGAAATCCACGAAGCCGCTTGATCAAGCCCGAGACTGTTCACGCTGAGCGAGGTCTGGCCCTCGTTGTGAATCCTAAATGAGCCGCCTGACGCCGTGGGGAGAATATCGCCGGTGGCGGCGGCAACATTCGGTAGCGGGCCAATGTTCTCAGAAGTATTGCCCTGCTGCGGTGATCCAGTCGAGCGGAGGACTTGCTTTACGTCCTCCGGGGACAACACATTCCCAGTCTTGGCTTTGTACGCCGACTCCAGAAGAACACACGCGCCGGCCACCACCGGCGACGCGCTCGAAGTGCCGTTAAACTGGCCGGTGTACTCTTGATTCACACCGTCCGCGTCATAGAAGGGGCTGCCAAGGGCACTTCCATAGCCCGTCGTCCAGACCCCCCTTCCCCAGCCCTGTAAATCCACAGTGCTTCCGTAATCCGAGAAACTACACCGAGATCGAGGTGTACCATAGCCTTGGGCCGGTTCCCCAGCCCCAACCAGAATGGCACCGGAGTCGTTAGCCGGAAGAAAGGGAGTGTGACCAGCATTTACGCTAGGATCACTGTAGAAATCATCATCCAGGTTTTGATTGCCGTTCCCGGCGGCTTCGACAACAGTCACACCAAGACCCACCGCTACGACAATACGATCGTAAGCCGGTTTGTACCACTCAATCGGCACATAGGCAATCTGCCCGGGCACGGTCTTCCGCGCCTCCTCAAACTGCAGTTCAAGCAGCATGACGTCCCCCGCACCCAAGTAGCCGAGTGCAGTGGTAATCGCCGAGGGAGTATGGTCCAGCGATCCGTCCCCAACTGAGGAGAAATAAAGACTGCAGTCCGGAGCGATACCTGTTGTTCCCTTACCATCATCCTTGGCTGCGATCACGCCAAGGACCGCGGTGCCGTGGTCTATGTTTGTATCCGTGAGAGTGAGCCCGACAACATTTACGGATGGCAAATCGAGGTGGTTTTGATTAAAGCTGTACTCTATGTCGGCAAGCTTAATCCCAGCACCTCTCGCACCATAGGTAGTCCACGCACTCCACGCGTCCACACCGGCAGGCGCCGAGTTAAGATACCCTTGATTTGATCGGTAATCGGGTGGCGTAGGGGGCACAACATGAGGGACCCCCTGCGCCAATTAAACACTGTCCAGTGCATTCAACGCGTCAATTGCCACTCCCGGACCCACGCCATTAGGCAAGAAAAGGTAGAACTGCAAGTTCAGGTCAGCGATTTCCTTTCCCAACCTCTTTTGCGCGGTTTGGCGCAGACTCTCAATCTGCCCCTCGGGCAAACTGTCAACCCGTTCCCATCGTCCCTGCACAACGGAACCCGCCGCATCAATCGCCGAGGAAATCCGCCCCGTTCCAGATTCGACCAGCTTCCCATCCCGCACCCGAAGGTTCATCCCATCCCGGAACTTCACTGTAACGACGTTAGTGTGGTACTGTGGTCCAAACGAAGTTCTACCGGGCTTGACAGTAGCTGGCCTCGGCCTCAAAGCTTTCCCTGCCGCACTCACCACGCCTCCCACAACCTCCGTGGAAGTTTGCCCACTACTCGGCGTCAGGCTGGCTGAAGAATCAACCTGCACGAACTCAACCGGCCCCACACTGCTCGGTGCCACCGCCATTTGTGAGCCACAGGCCACTGTTAGCTGCAAAGGCTCAACCCGGATTGCAGGGTTTGTACCGGAACTTATCGTAAAGTTGGCATCACTCGCGTCTGACAGCGTGCCGATAACGGTGCCATTGAAGTCAATGGCACGAACACGGATGCGGGCGTGCGTCGTGTTCATCGAATTAGCAATTGTCCAACTGAAACTGCGCGCGTTCGGATCAACGATCCCATTGGGAGTCAGATCGTTCGCTGTTCCTGCCGCCGGCCATGTCGCTCCACCATCTGTGCTTAAGCCCACCTTGTAATACCACACATTGGCCGTGCTGCCGGAAATGCTCCAGGTAATCGAGTGCGTCGTGCCCGCCACCCAGTCCTCTCCACCATTTGGAGTGGCCACGGTGAGACTAGACGCTACTGGTTGGACCGTAACGGACTTCCCCGGCGAGTTGTTGTTTGTGATACTTGTGTGCGTTTGACAGCGCGCGGTCACGATAATGGTCTTTTGGCCGGTGGTGGACCAAGCGTGGGGAGCCGTCGTGGACGTTGACCAAGCTGAGGAACTCCCGTCCCCCCAGTTGAAGCTGTACTCCACCGTGTGACCAAGACTGGAGCTCGAGGCACCGACAGTGTAGGAGTATGACGTCCCCTGGACTGGGCTAGCATCGCCACTAATGGTACCCGGGACACTAGTTGTCTCCACCGGTGGCTGGACCATAA